>CAYOTU010000064.1:8699-12431 GCA_964406905.1 uncultured Myxococcales bacterium
GGGTATGGGAAAGAAAGGCCATGTCCCGAGACTCTTCCAAGAGGGTCCGGGTGCGGGGCTTCTCGATCTCGTCCAAGCGCCGGTAGACCTCCTCCAGGGTGCCGAAGCGGCTGATCAAGGCAGCGGCACCCTTGGCCCCGATGCCCTTCACCCCGGGGATGTTATCCGCACTGTCACCCATGATTGACAGGACCTCGCCGACCCCCTTGGGAGGGACGCCGAACTTCTCCTCCACCGTGGCGGGGTCCCAGGTGCGGCCCTTCATGGTGTCCACCATGGAGATCCCGTCTCCCACGAGCTGCATAAGATCCTTGTCCCCCGAAACGATCACGACCTCGAGGCCGGCGGCTTGGCCGCGGCGAGCCAGGGTGGCGATGACGTCGTCGGCCTCGAAACCCTCGACCATGGCCACGGGGATCCCCATGGCGCGGGTGAGGGGCTCCACGTAAGGAAACTGCTCCTTGAGATCCTCGGGAGTGGGTGGGCGGTTGGCCTTGTATTCCGCGTAGAGCTCGTGCCGGAAATTCTTTCCGACGGGGTCCATCACCACAGCGGCGTAGGCCGCTGGCCAGGAATCGAGGGTCTTCATGAGCATCGAGAGGTAGCCCCGCAGCGCGTGGGTGGAGAGGCCGACGCTGTTGCTCATGGGGGGCAGCGCATGGTAGGCGCGAAAGACAAAGGACGAGCCGTCCACGAGGACCAGGACCCGGGGAGCGCCGAGTTCCTCGGGGGGCCCGCTATCCTGGCCGCTGAACAGATCCGCCATCCCCTCCTCCATGGCCCCAGGGCCGCGCCGGTTTTTTGACCCTTCCGTGCACCCGTATCATTATCAGATTAGTATCGCCTAGACCACCCATGCGGGAGGATTTCATGGACAGCGAGCACGATATCGGGACGGAAAACCAGCGGATCTCGCAGCGTCACAACGTACGAATCCGCGTGGTCTTCGACGACTCGGTCAATTTCAACTGCGCGGCGACGCTCAACCTCTCCAAGGAAGGCGTGCTCCTCTCCTCGGAGATTCCCCTGGAGTGCGGCACCCGCATCACCATGACCCCTCTCACCGAGAACGAGCGTGAGGACAATGCGCTCTCCCTGCTGGAGTTCACCGGCGAGGTGGTCCGCTCATTTGAGGACATCATGGTCTCAGCCTACGCGAAGGACCGCTTCCGCATGGGCATCCGCCTCGACGAGGACGAGGATCAACAGCAGGCCCTGTCCGAATTCATCGAAAAGAAGGTCCACTAAAACATCAGAACACCCAGTGGTGGACCTCGTACCACCTCAACCACTGGTTCGCCCGGCCCGGTGCGACGTCCGACGACTGCAACAACCGTAGGGGAAAACGACGAAGGAAGGCCTCGGCTTCAGGGCCCGAGTGGTTGCGGAGGTGCTCTGGGGGGAGGCCGTCGAGGGTAGCAACCGTGGCCCTCGCCTCCGCGCGCTCCCGGATCAGTGCGAAGGCCGTGTTGTCCACCACCAGGAGGCGACCTCCGGCGCGGACGGCCTGGAGAATTCGGTAGTAGGCCTCCCAGGGGTCGTCCAGGTGGTTGTGGCTGCGCAGGACCAGGGCGGTATCCACAGAGCGTGATGGCAGATCCAATGTCTCCGCACCCTGCTCCAGAACCTTCACTGCCTCGAATCGATCGGCCAGAGCCCGGACATCAGGCCCCGGCGCTGGGTCAAGGGCGAGGTAGCGGGTGACCGCGCCTGACTCCAGGAGCCCCTCGAAGACATCGGGGTAGAGGCCCGCGCCGCAGCCCACGTCGAGGACCACGCCCGAGAGCCTGGTCAGAATCTCCCGCACCTCTGCCTCCGCGGATGCGAAGCGATCCCCCTCCACGTAGCGGACTGCGCCGCCGCAGTCCGCCGCGAGGTTGCAGCCCCGACACCAGGGCATGGGCTCCGTGCCCTGAAGCTGCGCGGCAAAGTCATCCAGGAGCGCTGTGCCTCCCCGATCTCGGTAGACCTGACCGAGGCCTGCAACGCGCTGGACCTCGTCCTGGTTGAAGTCCCCGGTATCCGTGACCATGGGCTCGACCAGTCCGCGGCGAACTACGTGGAGCGTACGCCATCCCGGGGCTGCCCCCCCCTCCTCGGTCCGGATCCGCACGGGGCAGGCGGCCGAGTCCTCCACGGGCAGGCTCTCGCCCTCGGGGACCAGGTTGAAGGAGTTGGAACGACCACCTTTACGGGGGAAGACCGAGGCATCGGGGAAGAGATCCCAGGTCCGCGCCCAGGTCCCCCGGCAGTCGTCCCCCAGGAGACAACCAGCGCAGTCGGGACGGCGAGCCATGTTGCGATAGTCCACAAGTGGAAAGAATTCCTCGTCCGCCTCCCGAATCGAGACGAGGTCGTCGGTGAAGAGGTCAGCGAAGCAGTCGGTCCAACCTTCCATATAACAAAAAGGCAGGCCGTCCCAGGCCAGGCGCTCCCGGGGGAGGCCGGTACGCAGTCCGTATTCCAACGCGTCCAGCATCGCGGCCGCAGCGGCCACTGGTGACGGAATCTCACCCGTGTTTTCAAGAACCGCACCCCTCGGCTCCACGTAGCTGAACTTGATCCGGACCCGGGGGATCGAGGCAAGGATGTCTACCACAGCACGGAGACCACCCTGGTTACGGGAGACCACCACCGTGTTGGCCGTGACCCGGACAGCGGGATGCCGGGCAGCGTTGCGGAGCCCCAATAGCGACTGCGCGTGCGCCCCCGTTATGCCGACGAGCGCGTCGTGGGTCTCCTGGTCCGCCGCGTGGAGAGAGAGGTAAGCGTAGTCCATACCCCGCTTGACCAGCGCGTCCACCAGGCGGCCGTATGAGAACATCCGCCCGTTGGAGATAACGCCAAAGGCCAGGCCCAGGTCCCGGGCCAGCCCCGCTGCCCGCGGGAGATCCCGCCGAATCGTAGGCTCGCCGCCGGAGAGCACCACCCCATCAAAGCCCGCGGCCCTCACCTCGCGAATCCGTGCAGCCAGGGCCTCCTCGGAGAGTTCGGGGATCCCCTGGAGCAGCGCGCTGTGGCAGAACCGACAGCGGTTGTTGCACCGGTACCCAACTTTGAGGATTGCGCGCACCACGTCCTGACCTCCGGCGACAGGGTATCACGAGGGAATCGCCTGTGGTAGGCTCGGACGCATGCTGGCCCCGACAGTCATCTTGTTCGCCCTCCTCGTCCAGCCGACCCCCGAAGCGGTTCCAGCCGGCCCCGCTACCCTCGCCGACCTCCTCACGCAGCCCACCTGGTGGGCCGAGGAAGGGTGGAACGCGCTGGACGCAGCGGTGGCTGAGCAACGCTGGGGCGACGCTGCCCGCCTGGCAATGGACTTACGAAAAGATGCAGGGGGAGAGGACGCGGCCCGCCTGGCCTTTGTCGAGGCCCGGGCTCGTTTGGAGTCAGGCTCGCCGAAGGATCTCTCCGCGGCTGCGGCTCTCTTCGAAGGAGCAGCACAAGGAGTCACGGACCTGCAACCCCGGGCCTGGTGGGGAGCAGCGCGGTGCCGTATGGGTCGCGGCGAGACAGATGCCTATCTGGCTGCCCTGGCACGGATTCCCAGGGAAGATCCCGTCCTCGGGACGCAGGCCTTTCGGGAGCGCTGTCTGGCCCTTGCCGCTGCGCAGCCGGATAACGATCCGACGGTGGACTGCCTGGCGGTTCTCAACACCCGGAAGGCGAAGCCTGATCCAGCGAAGTCCTTGACCCTCGACGAACTTCTGGAGGAATCTGAGCGGCTCT
>CAYOTU010000065.1:0-12392 GCA_964406905.1 uncultured Myxococcales bacterium
GCAACCCTCCCGTGGTGGTGGACGAGACAGCGCACATCGAGGACGCCGCCCGCCAGATCGTCCTCGGCGCGTCCCTGGACAACAACGTCCCCTGCGTCGTGGAGAAGGAGATCATCGCGGTCAAGTCAATCTACGACCGGCTCAAGCAGGCCATGGTACGAGACGCGGGCGCGTATCTCATCAAGGACTCAATGGTAGCGAAGCTGACCAAGCTCGTGGTGAACCCCAAGGGCGGCCCCAACAAAGACTTCGTGGGCAAGGACGCATCCTACATCCTCAAGCACGTCGGTGTGGACGTTCGGGACGACCCGCGTCTGATCCTTGCTGAGGTGGATGAGAAGCATCCCTTTGTCCAGGAGGAGCTGCTCATGCCCGTGGTGCCCCTGGTCCGGGTCCACGACGTGGACGAGGGCATCGACATGGCCAAGCGGGTCGAGCACGGGTTCCAGCACACAGCGTTCATGTACTCCACCAATCTGGACAACCTCCACCGTATGGCCCGGGTGATGGACTGCTCGATCTTCGTGAAGAACGCTCCCGGAGGCGCGGGCCTCGGACTCGACGCGGAGGGCTACTGTAGTTATACGATAGCGAGCCCCACGGGGGAAGGCCTTACCTATGCACCCCATTTTACCCGCGAACGACGCTGCATCCTGAAGGACTACTTCCGGATCGTATAAGTGACTGCATTCCACCCGGCGATTGGTCTCATCGAGGTATCGAGCCTGGCGCGAGGACTTGTGGTGACCGACGCCGTGGTTAAGAAGGCTGCGGTGACCCTGCTTGCCTCCCATCCCATAGCGCCGGGGCGGTACCTGACCCTGTTCTGGGGGACCGTCGCAGAGGTCGAGGAGTCCTTCGCCGCGGGTGAGGATGTCGGCCGGGAGGTGCTGGTGGACAGCCTCTTCCTGCCCGGGGCCCACGACCAGGTCATCACCGCGCTGAACGGTGGGCGCGAGTCGCAGCCCGTAATCGACGCGCTGGGGATCATTGAGACATTTAGCGTCACCGGTGCGTTGCTGTCAGCGGACGCTGCCTGCAAGGCCGCAGAGGTGGAACTGCTGGAGATCCGCCTGGCCCATGGCCTGGGCGGCAAGGGGCTCTGGATCGTCACCGGCGCGCTCCACGACGTGGAAGCAGCGGTGGAGGCAGGTGAAGGGATCCTGGCCCGGGAGGTCATGGTCCGTACAGAGATCATCCCGCGGCCCCACCCGGATATGCTGGATCACCTCTGGTAGGAGTGTCTCAAAATGAAGCTGTCAATTGTCGCAGTCGTCCTGCTCCTGGCCATCCCCCTCGCCGCGCAGGCGGAGGAGTTCGCACCCTACGCGGGGGAGGCAGCGGCCATCTCGAACGCTGACTTGCCCCTCAGGACCGCGGAATACAAGGACAGCCCCTTCTATACCGAGGAGTACTCCTTTGCGTTCCACCCGGTGAAGAAGCCCCCCTTCACGATCCGGATCGGGGCGTCGAACATGGGCCACGGCCAGGGGACTGCGTTCGTACACGGCTTGGTCATCAAAGGCAAAAAAGGGAAACGGATCCGTTACCGAATCAACGAGTCCGCGCCCGCGGGGGCCTGGAAGCAGGGGACCGAGCCCTTCTTCATCAAGGTCGGGAAGAACCGCCTGGGCGGCAGCGTAGGGGGCTTCCACCTCCACCTGGAGACCGACGAAATGGACGCGGATTTTGAGGTAAGGCCCCTTGTCCCGGCCTGGCGGCCCGGTACTGGTCGTGTGGATCTGGCGAGGGGCGAGGGTTTCGAGGTGATCGTCTGGGCCAGGGCCGAGGTCTTAGGCGTGATCAAGGCCAAGGGCGAGAAGAAGAGGGTGGTGACCGCGGTGAAGGGCTACGTTGTGGTGACCCGGATCCTGAATACAGTGTCCCCCGGCCTCCAGCCCCGGCGATGGGTCAACTTCAAGAGCGTGAAGAAGGACCATACGCTCCTGGTCCAGGCCTTCCTGCCTCCGGCCGTGAAGGGGGACGATCTCCACGGCTGGTCGCTTGTGGCCACGGACGAAGAGGTTCTGGTCGCCACCCACGCGCTGGAGTTCAAGCTCGGCGATTTCCGCGAGGACCACGGCACGAAGATTCCCTGGATTTTTACCTGGGCTGGCGAGCACGTCCGGGGTGCGGTCCAGGCCCTCAAGCTGCGCAGCGTAGTGGACGAGTTGGAGAAGCTCCCCGCGCTGGAGCGCGCAGTGGTCAGCCGCTTTATCCAACCCATGACCTGGTTCCTTCGCGGAAAGTATGAAGTGGAGGTCATGGGGAAGAAGCTGTCCGGGCCCGGTAGCCTGGTGGTCAACAAGATCAAATAGGGGGCAGGTTACGAACCTGGTAGCCTATGATGGACCGTATAAACCCGAAGCAGGCGGCACGGAAGATCGGCCGGGTCACGATCATCGGAGCTCTGGTCAACTGCCTCCTGGGGTTGGTCAAGATTCTGGTCGGCTCCTTTTTCGGCTCCGTGGCCCTGGTCGCTGACGGGGTCCATTCCTTCAGCGATCTGGTGACAGACGGCGTCGTGATCTTCGGGGCCTGGGCCTCAGCACAGCCGCCTGACGAGAACCACCCTTACGGTCACGGTAAGTTCGAGACTTTTGCTGCCGCTGCTGTGGCTCTGGTCCTCGTCGGCGTCGGCGGCGGAGTCGCATTCAACGCGGCCGTTTCCTTCTATCACCACGAGATCCTCGTCCCGGGTCCCTTGGTGCTCCTCGTAGCGGGGATCTCCGTCGGTGCGAAGGAGATCCTCTACCGGGTCACAAGATCAGTGGCCCGGCAGACGAACAGCCCCTCTCTCGTGGCCAATGCGTGGCACCACCGATCCGACGCGCTCTCGTCCGTCGCTGTCCTTATTGGCGCCGCGGGATCCATGGCTGGGTGGCACTACGGAGACCAGGTGGCGGGGATCATTGTCGGGCTCATGGTCGTCGGAGTCGGCGTCTCCATCGGCATCGCCGCGATCAACGATCTGGCAGAGCACTGCATCGAGGAGGAGGTGCTCAAGGAGATCCGGACCTGCCTCGACGATGACCTGGATGTCCGGGGGTGGCACCACCTCCGGACCCGCCGGATCGGGCGTGAGATCTTCATGGACGTACACGTCCTCCTCGACCCGGAGATCTCCGTCTCCGAGGGGCATAAAATAGTGACGTGTCTGGAGGAGGCGATCCGGGCCAGGCTCCAGAGCCCGATCCACTTCGGTATCGACATGGAGCCAGACGACGAAGAGCACAGATTACATCGGCCGACGGTCTTCTAGCGCCTTTCCCAATGTCACAGCGTCCAGGAACTCGATGGTCCCGCCGAAGGGCACGCCTGACGCCAGGCGGGTCACGGTGATTCCATTGCAGTGACCAATGATGCCGCCTGCAGATCGTGGCTTCTCAGGTTTCGATCTGCGTAATGAACACTTTTTGCTTGACTGAATACCCGTTCAGTCTCATAAACAAGCAGACAGAGTACGGAATAGGCCCTCAGTTGGGCCAACATGGAGGACCGAATGGAACTCAGGCTCAGGACACTTCTCTTCATCGCAGGGTTGGCAATCGCATCAACGGGTTGCGATCAGAGATCGCGACCAGCATTGGCCGGAGAGAAAGAGACAGCGCGTGCTGTACGCCTCGTGAGCGCGGTCACGGTTGACCAGATGCCTGACGGAATCCCGGACGACCTGGCCATCACTGGTGCGATCGGATCAAGAACACTCACTGCAGTAGCTTCAGAGCTGCCCGGCAAGGTCGTCGCCGTCCTGGTCACCGAAGGCCAGAAGGTCGTGAAGGGGCAGGTCGTTGCTGTCCTTGATGACGAACAGATAAAGCTCCAGGTTGTCCAGGCTGAGAAGGCCCACGCCATGGCTCAGACGCAGATCAAACAGCTCAATGTGGTCGCTGGGATCGAAAGTGACAGCTTAGAGCAGGGATTGAAACAGGCCGAGGCGGGACTTCGGCAGGTGCAGGCACAGGCAAAACTCGTACACAAAGGGGCTCGTCCAGAGCAAAAAAAGCAGGTGGCGGCCGCAGCCGAGGCCGCTCGAACCTTTATGGCGGGAATGAAACGCGAGTACGAGCGAATGCTCGGTCTCCATGAGAAGCAAGCTATCCCCGGTCAGCAGGTCGATCAGCTCCAAGATAGCTACAAGGCGGCCAAAGCCCAATATCGTCAGGCTGAACTGGGCCTTAAGCTGATACGTTTGGGTGCCAGGAAGGAGGAAATAGAAGGCATCGAAGCCACCGTGGACCAGATGATGTCGGCCGTCGAGCTGGCCCGAATTTCTTTGCGTCGTGTAGAAGCCACGAAACTTCAGATAGAGGCGGCGCAGATTGGTGCCGAACAGGCTGAAAAAGGCGTCGAAATGGCGAAACTCGCCCTTGAGAAGACTAAGATACTTAGCCCCGTAAACGGAGTAGCTGACAGCGTGATGGTCGAGGCCGGGCAGGTGACCAATCCGGGCATTCCGCTGATGATGATCAATCCTTCGAAAGACTTGGAACTCCTGACATACCTGAACGACGGCGACGTGGCCGGGATTAGGCCGGGTATGTCCGTCGAGTACGAGGTAGATGCGCTCGCCATAGAGCGTGGTGCCAGCGAGGGGACAGTCACCGCGGTCTCGACGACACCGGATCAACGTAGCGGTGCCTACGCCGTGCGGATCTCTGTCGGCACCGAGCAGAACGAAGATCTCAAGGCGGGCATGTTCATCCGTGGCGTCATCCACAAAGGGAAGGTGCGTCCCGGCACCCTGCTTATTCCGATCGATGCCCTGCTGCGGGCCTCCGGCGAGCGCTTCGTAATGGTCGTGAATGGGGCGAAGGCGAAACGACGAGTGGTCAAGACCGGGATCCGACATGGGCAAAAGGTCGAGATTCTCTCTGGGCTGTCCCCGATGGACAAGATCCTGGTTGCAGGACATGTCGGACTTGCTGACGGAGCGGACATCCAGATCAGTACTGCCGGGGTGCCAGGAGGTGGAGAATGACTGGAACGAAGAAGAACAAAAGGACCGAGGCGATCCGTCACATGATCCTTGAAAACTCAGCGGAAGTGTTTGCTGAGAAGGGTTATTACGGCGCCACCATGGGTGAGATCGCACGCATGGCAGACTTCTCGGCTGGCTCGTTGTATCTCTATTTCGACAGCAAAGAAACTCTATTCAAAGAGACCGTCGATTACATCTCGAATACCTTCATCGAGAGCATCACGGTCTCACATCAGGGGCCGGACACCAGTATGAGAGGGGATCTCTTCGCCGTTCTACAGGCCACGCGCGACTTCGCCAGGAAGCGGCGCAGGTTTCTGATCACGATTATGAATCAGCACATGAGCGTAGACGATGACTGCAGAACAGAGATGGAGCAGCTCCGGCGGGAGCATTTCGTACAATACATAGATCATATCAAGGCTCTTATTCAGAAAGCCGAGATTCGCGGAGAGGTCTCTCCAGGAAGGTGTGCTGATCTAGCGTGGTCCTTTGGGGGTATCGTACATTTCTATATCATACGATCGATCCTGTTCGCTGATTCATCGGACAGTGACGGGCGCTCCGAGGTACTCCTGGACATCTTCCTCCACGGAGCACTGGAGAGCGCCGGAACACAGCACCAAGGCACCACGACAGCCAAGTCAAGTGAGGAAAATGACTAATGCCTGAACGACTGAACTACCTGCTGTCCGGGAGCCTTGCGCTTGTCGTCTCCCTCCTGTTCCAACCCCCATCCCTCTCTGCCCAGGTTCCCGTGGCCGGCGATGGACCATGGTCATTGCAGAGGTGCATCGACGTCGCCCTCGAGCGGAGTCCAGACATCAAGGATGCGGATCTGGCGATTCGCGGGGCGGAGGCGTCTCGCAAATCTACGAGGGGCCAGTTCCTCCCGTCGCTTGATCTGGAGGGCAACGTGATGGTTTGGGACGATGACCTGGTTCTGTCCTTTGGGAGCGCAGGAGGAGGAGGAGGCGCTGTTGCCCTGCCTCCCCCCAATCCGGCTGATCCATATCAAATGGCCCTCGCAGGGTTGCTGTCGGGTTTTTCCAAGCCGACGAAGCTGAGGAAGCAGGTGACTTGGGGCACCACTGTCTCGATAAGCCAGCCACTGACACCGATCCTGACGATCTACCAAGTCTACAAGCTCAAGGAGCTGGGCGTCAGCATTGCGCGCATCAAGAAAAAGATGCGCATCCGAGACTTGAAGCTGGCCGTGACAGAGCAGTTCATCCAGATCTTGAAGATCCAGGGAGGTCTGAAAACACTCGCCGAGGCCAGAAACCAGCTCATGACACTTCGGGACCAGGCCCAGGCTTTGTTCGAAGCTGAAGTCATCGGGAAAAACGATCTCCTCAGAATCGAGGTGGCGCTTGCGCAGCTTGATCAACAACGGATCCAATTGGAAGCTGCACTTCATATCTCAAAGGCCGCGTTCGGGGTCACATTAGGGTTAGGGGAAGAGAGCCTGTCCGACTTGATTCGCCCGGAGGCGCCGAATGCGGCCGGCGACTTCGGCCCACTTGGTGTAGAGAAAAACAGGGCCACGGCTTCTCGCATCGAACTGAAGGAACTCGATCTGCACATAAAGCAAGCCGAGCGGGGGAAGAACATCGCACAAGCTCAGTTCGTCCCGACTGTGGGTGTCTCGGGGGCGTGGGACCACAGCGAAGGCTCCACTATGTCCAACGACAACACTGTGTACGTCGGAGCTTTCCTGAAATGGAATTTGTGGAGTTGGGGGAAGGACCTCTATGCCATCGACGAGGCCGAAGCCGGGCTGCGCCGCGCACGCGTAGGTCGTGATAAAGTCCGGGATTTCATCTTCCTTGACGTGACCGCAGCTTTCTATCAGCACCGGGCAACGAGGCAAGCCATCGGGGCAGCGCAGAAGACACTGGAATACGCGCAAGAGAACTACGAGTTGGTGAGACGCCGATTCGAGGCTCAGACCGTCACCGGCACGGACCTCATCGAAGCTCACGCCCAACTCGTCAGGGCGGAGACCGAGCTCGACGCGGCGCGGTTTGACTTCATGGTGGCCATTGCCCGTCTCAACAAGGCTACGGGGCGCACGGTCACTCATGGGTTCACCAACCAAGCCAAGCTCCAGGAGGGTTCTCTTGAAGATCGTTGAAGTATCCGTCAGGCGTCCCGTTCTCGTTTCGGTGGTCTTTGTTGTCGTATTGCTGTTCGGGATAGCGTCGCTTCGCTGGTTGCCCATCGACATGTTCCCAGACATCGAGATGCCCGTGATTTCTGTGATTACGGTGTACAAGGGCGCCAGTGCGGAGGACATCGAGGAGAAGGTCACCAAGGTCATCGAAGACTCTGTGGGGTCGGTCGAGAACCTGGACGAGGTGACTTCCACGTCCCAGGAAAATATCTCAGTGGTCACCCTGAAGTTCAACTACGGAGCCGACCTTGGCCAGGCCGCCGCCGACATTCGTCAGGGACTCGAAATGGCCAAAATCAATCTGCCTGAAGATATCGACTCCCCGATGCTCTTCCAGATGGACGTCTCCAAGTTTCCCGTGATGGTCTTCGCAGTGGTCTCTGATTCAGGAGATGTGCGTCTTCTCCGGGACTATGTTGAAGACAACATCTTCGACCCGCTGGAGCGTGTCCCCGGGGTGGGATCGGTGGTTGCGTTCGGGGTTCCAGAGTTCCAATTGATCATCGAAGTCAATCGGGACGCAATGAAGCATCATGGGCTTAGCCTCGAGGCGATCAAGGACGCACTGCAGGCCGAGAACTTCTCCATTCCAGCGGGCACTCTGGAGGACGGAGTCGTCGCTTTCACGGTCAGGATGCCTGCTGAGTTCCGAAGCGTGGACGAGGTCGAGCACATGATCGTCCGCAAGGTCGGGGACAGCGCCGTTCGTTTGGGGGATGTAGCTTTCGTCCGGAGGGATATCCAGGAGGTAAAGGACGCCACCCGTATCGATGGCCTGCGCGCTATCGCCGGCGGCATCATGAAGCAGTCGGACGCGAACATCGTCGATATCGCAGATGGCGTAGAAGCGAAGATGACGGAGATCAGCAAGACGCTGCCTCCGGACCTTCACATCATCAAGATCATGGATAGCTCGCGGTTCATCCGTCTGATGATCAATAACCTGTTTCAGACGCTCCTGATCGCGATGGGCCTGGTGGTGCTGGTCGTGCTGCTGTTCCTTCGCCGGTTCCGCTCCAGCCTGATCATCGCCATGTCACTCCCCATGTCTTTGATCATCGTGTTTTTCGGGCTCTACGCTGCCGGCTATACCCTCAACATCATCTCGATGATGGCTTTGATTCTGGGAATCGGCATGGTCGTGGACAACGCTATCGTCGTCCTGGAGAGCATCACTCGCAAGATCGAGGAGGGTGTGCCGAGGAAGCAGGCGGCCATAGAGGGTACACGGGAGGTTGGCGGGGCAATCATGGCTTCAACCTTGACGACTATCTCCATCTTTGGGCCGATGATCTTTATCTCCGGCCTGGTCGCTCAGATGTTCGGACAGCTTGCTTTCGTCATGTCCCTCACGATCGGCGCATCCCTTTTCGTAGCGCTGACGCTCACCCCCTCCATGGGTGCGCGTCTACTCAGGCCCGGGAGGGGAAAGCAACGCAAGGCCGGGGACGGCTCAGGGGAGAAGCTTGCCCGATACGAACGAGCATATCGTGCCATTCTTCGGTGGAGTCTATCCCATCGCACTGTCGTGCTGATCGCTTCAATCAGTGTGGCTGCAACCACTTTCTACTTCATCTCCAACGTTGGTTTCGACTTCATGCCCGCGACCAACCAGGGCGAGATTCAGATGACCGTCGAGTTGCCGCTCGGAACCGGAGTGAAGATCACGACGGAGGTTTCGCAGTTCCTGTCCGCCGAGATCAAGAAGAAAATCCCGGAGGTGGAACATGTCTTCTTTCGAGCCGGTGCATCGGAGCAGGGGATGTCATCGGTGATGGGAGGGAAATCAGGCAGTCATATTGCCACGATTATGGTGAGGCTGAAGAATTACTCGGAGCGTACACGGACCGATGCTGAGATCCAGGAGGTGGTCCGTGGCATCGCTGCACAGCGCCAGGAGATCGTTCGATTGGTCATTTCGTCGGGGGGAATGAGTCGTATCTTCAGCGGAGGCGACAAGCCCCTGACCGTCGAGGTCCAGGGAGCGGATCTCGAGAAGATCACATCGACAGCCAGACAGGTTGAGGAAGTGATGGGATCCATCGACGGCGCAGTGGGTGTCACGGCGGAGGTTCCCGAGATGATGCCCGAGATTCGCTACACAATCGACCGTGACAAGGCTGCAAAAAAACTTGTTCTGGCCGCGATGGCCGGTGTGGCGCTACGAACCGCACTGAACGGGGACATCGTGGGAAGGTTTCGGGGCCAGAATGATGACATCGATATCATGCTTCGGTATCGACCTCAGGACCGTGTCACCATCGAGGATCTTAAAATGGTCACGGTGAGGAGTCTGAACGGGGCATCTGTCCGGCTGGGCGAGATCGGTACTTTCGACGATGGACAAACCCCGCTGAGTATTTCCCGGAAGAACAAGGAGCGCCTGATTAAGGTAGGGGGGATGAAGGGAAACAGGGCACTCGGCGATATCGAGAATGATCTGGACGAGGAGTTGGCTGCCGCGGGGTTGGACCATGTCGAGGGAGTGTCCATCGGCAAGGGCGGAGACTTCAAGCAGCAGAAGGAGACCTTCGAGGCATTGATATGGGCACTCATCCTGGGAATTCTCCTGGTATTTCTGGTTATGGCGGCGCAGTTCGAGTCCTACCTGGATCCGTTCATCATCTTCTTCTCGATTCCCTTTGCGTTCACGGGGTCGTTCCTTCTTCTGCTCCTCACCCATCAAACCCTCTCTCTACCGTCATTCCTGGGCTTGATCGTCCTGGTGGGGGTTGTCGTAAACAACGCAATTGTCCTTGTGGACTACGCCAACCTTCTTCGGCGGGAGAAGGGGATGGATACCCGCGAGGCAATCATTACTGCCGGGACCCGGCGTCTCAGGCCCGTGCTGATGACCGCCATGACCACCGTGTTCGGGCTGGCGCCCATGGCTATAGCGAGCGGAGAGGGCTCGGGCACGTGGAAGCCGCTTGGCATCGCCGCGGTTGGGGGTCTCTCCATGTCCACGGTGGTGACACTGGTCCTGATTCCCGTGCTCTACAGCCTGTTCGACAAGCTCAGGGTTAGGAGCCGTATCGAAACCGCAACAGCCATGAAATGACACCGCAGGGCGAAGGGATATCGTAGTGGTCGAATGGAAGAAGCTATGGCCAGCCATCCTCCTGGCTCACCTGCTCGTGGTTGCTGCGGCGGGGTCACTGCAGGCCATACATCTCATCGTGGACGGCATCGTGCTCGGCTTGTTTGCTGGCCGCCGCACCCGGGAAGCGATGCTCTTCTTCTTTCCAATATGGGCGCTCTTTGCGCTATACGATATGCATACCCTCCTTTTGCCCTTTCGTCTGGAAATTCATGTGGCTGACATCTACAGAGCAGAGCTCTTTTTGTTTGGCCTTCACACGGATTCCGGTGTGGTCTTGCTCAACGAGCTGTTCAGGACACGCTCCTGGCTCGTGCTGGACTTTATCTGTGGACTCGCCTATGTCTTCTACCTTGTCCCTTCGGTGGTGGTCGGTGTCATTCTCTATCGCAAGGATCGGCCCCGGGGTCAGATCTTCGTCTGGGCTCTGCTGGCCATGCACCTGATTACGTTCGCCACGTTCATACTTTTGCCGGTAGCGCCTCCTTGGTACGTGTACATGCACGGTCTCGGCCCCGCGGACCTGACTGCACTCCCCAGCGCAGCAGGGGTCGCTCGACTGGACAATATCGTCGGAATACCGATTGCAGAAACGATCTATTCCAAGAGCCTGAATGTCTTTGGTGCGGTCCCTTCCATGCATTTTGGATTGCAGGTTCTGACCGCGTTGATCGTACAGAAGTGGAGTCGGATTGCCTGTGTCCTGGTGTGGGGATTTGCTGCCCTGATCGCGTTCTCGGCTGTATACCTTGACCACCACTACATCCTGGATTTAATCGCGGGTGGCATAGCCGCTCTGGCCGCGCTCACAATCACAAGATCAGTCGCTTCAAGGTATTTCGCGTGGCCGCAACCCCACCGCCATCTGGAGGTTTCCTGATGAGTCTTTCCCTAATGTCGGACTGGCTTTCCGGAGACCTGTCCAGCGCAGAGCGCATCTGGTCTGCGCTGCTCCCGGGGTTGGCGCTCGCTGCGTATTTCATCCTTGGGCTGGTGGCGTACTCGATCCGATATCTGCTGAAGGGGCCCTATCGAGATCTCGAGATTGAGTCTCGCGGCTCCTCGGTCCTGGTGGGCATGTGGATACGGCAGTATTTTGCCTGGATAATGCGACCGGCCTGGTTCCTCCTGGTCAGAACAGGGATTCCCCCATTCTCTGTCACGATCCTATCGGTTCTCCTCGCACTCGGCTCCGGAGTCTCCATCGCTGCAGGGCGTTTTGCTTTGGGGGGGTGGCTGTACATCCTCTCGGGAATCTGCGACTTCTTCGATGGACGGCTGGCTCGCAAGACTGGGCAGGCGAGTAAGGCTGGGGCTGCCCTGGACTCAGTTCTTGACCGCTACGCCGACGCGTTCGTGTTCATGGGATTGGCCTGGTTCTATCGGGACTCGTGGGTCCTCGCCGCGGCCCTCACGGGCCTGGTTGGCTCATTTATGGTTTCCTACACGCGTGCACGAGGCGAGGGACTCGGTGTCCAGGTCAAGGTCGGCCTGATGCAGCGTGCCGAACGTATCGTCTACTTAGGTATCTTTGTAGCGCTCAGTCCGATTGCCGAGGCAGTCATTGTACCTGCCATAGATCATCCGCCCCACCGTCTCGCGGTGCTCGGAATCTGTCTCATCGCAGTGACGTCGTTTATCACAGCGATCCATCGGCTGATATACCTGCTGCGAGCTTTGGAAGGCGCTGACAAATCCCTGGATCGGGGAAGTCCGGTTCAGCGCCAACTCCTGAAGAATATCATCGCATCCGCTATTGCCACCGGTGGGGACTTTGCCATCGTCCTGGCTCTGGTGGAGTACCTCGCCGTAACGCCAGCTCTGGCGACAGGGCTCGGTTGCCTGGCTGGTGGGCTGGTGAACTTTGCGGTGAACCGGACCTGGACGTTCAGATCAACCGGGGCCAGACTTTCCGAGGCGTCCCGCTACACGATCACCTCTCTCTCTTCAGCGGCATTGAACGCCGGTGGAGTGGCGATCCTGCTGTCCCTGCCTGGGCTTGGTTACAGACTGGCCTGGATTCTGGTGCGCACCGCCGTCTTCCTGACCTGGAACTTCCCGATGATGCGCTCCTATGTCTTCCTTCCGCCGGAAAACCGGGCCGAGAATAACCGATGTAGTTCACGCTCCGATTC
>CAYOTU010000066.1:0-12385 GCA_964406905.1 uncultured Myxococcales bacterium
TCGCCGCGCCGGAGCGGAAGATCCCGCGCCTGCCCGTGAACACGAACAAGGTCCGTAAGATCATCAAGAACTGCCGCCAGCAGGGTCTACAGCGCATCACGGAGCAGGATGCGAAGGCCGTGTTCAAGGCATACGGCATAAACATCCCAGACGGTATCCTGGCGACGACCCGGGAGCAGGCGGTGGCCGCTGCGAGGATGGTTGGCTACCCGGTGGTGATGAAGGTGGTCTCCCAGGACGTGGTCCACAAGAGTGATGTGGGAGGCGTCCGGGTTGGTCTCGGGAGCTCCAGGGACGTAGAGGACGCTTTCGACCTGATGATGCTGCGGATCCCGAAGCTCGTGGAGCACGCACGAATCGAGGGGGTCCTCGTCGAGGAGATGAAGAGTGGAGGTCGGGAGGTAATCCTGGGCATGACTCGGGATCCACAGTTCGGCCCCATGCTCATGTTCGGTCTCGGGGGAATCTACGTGGAGGTCCTCAAAGATGTCACCTTCCACCTGGCCCCCCTTACGGTGGAGGAGGCCATGGAGATGCTCGAGGAGACCAAGACCTTCGCTCTGCTCAAGGGCGTAAGGGGGCAGCAGGGCGTGGACATCAGATCCATAGCGGAGGCGCTACAGCGCATAGCGCAGCTCGTTGTGGACTTCCCTGAGATCCAGGAGCTCGACATCAATCCGTTGCGGGTGGGCACTACCCGGGGCGACACCTTGGCGCTGGACGCGCGGATCGCACTGACACCAGCCATAAACCAAAAGTAGGGAGGCTGCCATGATGGAGTTCAACTGGAAGACAGCCTTCGCTGACAAGGTCATGACCGCTATACAGGCCACTAAGCTGATCAACGCGGGGGACCACATCTTCATCGGTACCGGGTGCGCTGAACCCCAGGTCCTGGTACGGGCTCTGGTAGACGCATCGGCCCACCTGGCGGACACGGAGCTGTACCACCTGCTGACCTCGGGGATAGCGCCCTACGCTGAGCCCCAGTACGCTGACCGGTTCCGGTTCAATACGTTCTTCGTCGCGGACAACGTCCGCAGCGCGGTCCACGGGGGCTTCGGAGACTACACCCCGGTCTTCCTCTCGGAGATCCCGAAGCTCTTCGATTCTGGGAGGATCCCCCTGGACGTGGCGCTCATCCAGGTGACCCCGCCGGATCGCAACGGCCTGGTGAACCTTGGGGTGTCCGTGGACATCGTCCGCTCTGCAATACGCAACGCGGTTGTCATCATTGCGCAGGTAAACGATCGTATGCCTCGGACTCGAGGGGATACGCTCCTGCATGTCCATGAAATCGACGCGCTGGTCGAGGGAAGCGAGGAGCTGCCCGAGACGGTATTCCAGGACCCCACCCCCGTGGTTAAACAGATAGCCCGGCATCTGGCCAAGCTCATTGACGACGGGGCTACTGTGCAGGTGGGCATAGGAAAGATCCCCCAGGCCCTCCTGACCTTTCTCAAAGACAAGAAAGACATTGGGATCCACACGGAGATGTTCACCGACGGGATCATCGACCTGATTGAGGCGGGGGTGATCACCGGACTACGCAAGACCATAAACCCGGGCAAAATAGTCGCCAGCTTCGCCATGGGCTCGCAACGCCTCTGGGACTACATCGACGACAATCCGATTTTTGAGTTCCATCCAACCGAATACGTCAACGATCCCTATATTATCGGGAAGCTCGACGACATGATAGCGGTCAACGTGGGCATAGAGGTGGACCTGACGGGGC
The DNA here is from genome assembly GCA_964406905.1 of uncultured Myxococcales bacterium. Taxonomy (GTDB): domain Bacteria; phylum Myxococcota_A; class UBA9042; order CAIXZC01; family CAIXZC01; genus CAZNWW01. Next base: position 1,739 of record CAYOTU010000066.1, read on the forward strand.
AGGTCTGTTCCGACTCCCTGGGTACCCAGTTCTACTCCGGCTTCGGTGGCCAGGTGGATTTCATTCGGGGTGCGGCCCGATCCAACGGGGGCAAACCGATCATCGCTATACCCTCCACCACCAAGGACGGCAAGGCCTCCCGCATCTCCGCGACGCTCAAGGACGGCGCGGGGGTGGTCACCACCCGAGGGGACGTACACTACGTTGTCACTGAGTACGGCATCGCCTACCTCCACGGGAAATGCGTGCGGGAACGGGCCATGGCCTTGATCCAGATAGCGCACCCGAAGTTCCGTATGGAACTCCTGCGTCAGGCCAAGGAGGCGAACTATATCTACCAGGACCAGAGCGAACTACCATGGAACAAGGTGCCCTACCCCGAAGAGTTGGAGACCACCATGGTCCTCTCCGACGGCACCGAGGTCCAGGTGCGGCCGGTCAAGCCCACGGACGAGGAGCCGTTCAAGGACCTGTTCTACTCCCTGAGTGACCAGAGCAAGTATCTTCGGTTCTTCTCGCGGGCGCAGTTCATGCCCCACGGCAATCGCCAGACATTTGTGAACGTGAACTACAACGAACAGGTGGCCCCGGCCGTAGTCGTGGACTCCGCGGACGGGGAGCGCGCCCCGGGCCTCGGTCAGTACATCAAGGTGCCCAACCAGCCCCGGGCCGAGGTTGCGTTTCTCGTGGGCGACGAGTGGCAGCACAAGGGCCTGGGCTCCAAGCTCATGGACTACCTGATCCGAATAGCACGCCAGTCCGACCTCAAGGGCTTCGAGGCCGATGTCCTTGTTGAGAACCAGTCCATGCTCTCGGTTTTCGAGGGCCTCCCCTTTCCTGTTGAGATGAAAATCGACTCCGGATCATATCACATTAAGTTCAACTTCTGAGAGCTGCTCATCGAGGAGCCTCAGGGGAGGATTGACATGGTCAACGCGGCGTACGTCTACCATCCAGAGTGCGGTGACGTGGTGTTTTCGGAGCACCATCCGTTCCGGCCGGCGCGTTTTTCTACCCTGCTCGACATATTGGAACGCAAAAGTCTTTTATCGAATACGGGCATCGTTCGCGTACAGCCAGCTCCCGCGACGGCAGACGATCTCCTTGCCTGGCATACGAAGGAATACGTCGAGGCCCTGGCTCGCACCAAGGCCGAAGACTTCGATCCAGAGCTGCTCCGGTTCGGCATAGGGCAGAGCGAGTGCCCGGTCTTCGCCAGCTTGTTTCGCTACGTCACGCTGTCCGCGGGCGCTACACTGACGGCCTGTCGTGGCATCCTGGATGGAACCTGGGACGTCGCGTTCAGCCCGTCCTCGGGTTTTCACCACGCGTTTCCTGATCACGCGGAGGGCTTTTGTTACGTCAACGACGTCGTCCTCGGCGCGCGTCTGCTCGTTGAGCAGGGTAGGCGCGTGGCTGTCATCGATCTAGACGCGCATCACGGCAACGGTACCCAGAGTGCGTTCTACGACGACGATCGCGTCCTTACGGTCTCTGTTCACGAAAGCGGAGACACGCTCTATCCCTGGGGCGGCTACCAGAATGAGATCGGGAACGGCGATGGCCTCGGCTTCAACGTGAACGTACCGTTGCCCAGCGGGACCGACGATGACGCCTTCTTGTGGATTTTTGGTGAGATCGTACCGCCGGTCGTCTCACGTTTTCAGCCCGACGTGATCCTGCTCGTCATGGGCGGCGACATCCTGGCGCGGGATCCGCTGACGCACTTGCGCTGCACCAATCACCTGGCCGAACCAATCGTGGACGCTGTCAGAGTGCTCTGCCCCAGGGTCGTCATGCTCGGCGCTGGAGGCTACGACGAGACAGCTACCGTGAACTACTGGGCCTTGGCCTGGGCAGCCCTGACCGGACAGACGATTCAGGACGAGTACGCTGGCCTGCTCGGAGGTGTGTTCCTCGGTGAGCAGGACCTCGACGGCGGAGATCTCCGTGACATGCGGGTGCAGATTTCGGGGTCGGAGAAGGAGCGCGCCCTGGCACAGATCGAGGACGTCGCATCTTCTCTCAAGATCGCGCTGAGTCTTTAAAGGCCGATAGGGCTCAGGACTTTCTGGTCCCGCTGTCTTTGCCGTTGCTGTTGTAGAGATAACGGCTGACATCCTCGTCGGTCGCGCCGGAGGCAAGGATAACCAGACAGTCACCTGCCTCCACGGTTGTATTGCCGCGTGGCACCAGGAGGTGCTTGCCGCGCTGGATGTAGTGGACCACGTAGTCCTGGGGCAACGCCAGATCGCGCAAGGTGCGGCCCACAACCGGATCCCCGGTATGGATGTCGCATCGGATCAGCGTGGTCCCTGGTTCGTACTCATGGTCGAGGAGAACCTGGGAGTATGATCGGACCGTATCGCTCCAGCGCAGCATTCCGACGAGTTGCTTCGGATCGGCCCGGGACACAACAGGAATTCGGCCTACGTCCATCACGTCAAAGCACGGGAGCACGTCCTCAAGCGTCTCGTCCGGGAACGCTGTCACCAGGTTCGTCGTGCAGATGTCCCGGGTAGTTTTCCCCGAGGCCTGCTTGGTGCGGATGACGGTCTCCAGGTCGTTCAGCGTGACCACCCCGACCAGATGTCTGCGGTCGTCCACGACTGCGTAGCCATGGTGGAAGGTCTCATTGAACAGCCCAGCGAGGGCCTCGACGGGCATCTCCGGGCTCACGGTAGTCAACTGCTTCACCGGCTTCATCGCTTCACCCACGGTTATCCCTGCCAGCCGCTCGTTCTGACCCTTCGGGTGGAGGTCGATCCCGCGAGATTTAAGCTTGATCGTATAGATGCTCTCTCGGTTCAGCCAGCCAGCCAGAGATGTTGCGACCGCGACGGCGAACATCAAAGGGAGCATTATGTGGTAGTCGCGTGTCATCTCGAAGAGGATGATAATCGCTGTGATCGGGGCCCGACCAGTGGCAGCGAAGAGGGCGGCCATGCCCACGAGTGCGTAGGCCCCCGGAGGCCCGGTCCATCCAGGCCAGAACCCGTGGGCCACGGTCCCGATCGCGCCCCCGAGCATCGCACCGATGAAGAGGGAAGGTGCGAAGACGCCACCGGATCCGCCGCTGCCCAATGTCAGTGACGTCGCAAGGATCTTCGCGACTATGAGGGCCACCATGATCGCCAGGGGAATCTGTCCCCACAGAGCGACGTCGATGGTTTCGTAACCCACGCCCAGGATCTGCGGCAGAAGGAGTCCACCCACCCCGATCCCGAACCCTCCGATCACGGGCTTCAGGTACTCCGGTACGTGGACGCGCTGTTCAAAAAAGGTTTCGCTGAAGTGGAGCGTACGAATAAATCCCGTCGCCACGAGCGCACAGGCGACCCCGAGGAACACGTACAGGACCAACTCCCCGGGATGGACCAGAGCATACTCGGGGACCCGGAACGCAGGTTCATCCCCCAGGTAATAGGTCCCCACCATGGTGGCAAGAACCGAGGCCACGACCACAGGGCTGAAGGAGCGCAGGCTGAACTCCCCCGCAATGACTTCGAGTGCGAAGAAGACGCCAGCGATCGGGGTATTGAAGGTAGCGGCGATCCCTGCCGCGGCGCCGCACATGACCAGGTTTCGGACGCGCCGATCCGGGAGCCTCAGGAACTGGCCTACCGAGGACCCAAAAGCGGATCCGATTTGGACGATCGGGCCCTCCCGTCCAGCCGAGCCCCCCGAACCGAGACAGATGGACGAGGCCAGGGTCTTCACGATCACGACCACTGGACGGATCCGTCCGCCCCGAAGGGTCATGGCCTCCATTACCTCGGGAACACCGTGCCCCTTGGCCTCTCGCGCTAAGTGGTAGATCAGCAGCCCCACCAGGAGTCCGCCAACCATGGGTGCGAGGACCAGCCACAACCACGTGAACCCCTCCGGGAACACGCCGACTCCCTCGGAATAGAAGACGACCTGGAACAGGCCGATCAATTTGCGAAAACCCACGGCACCAAAGCCCGTTGCGATGCCTACTGCCACGGCGAGAGCGATCATGGTCACCCCCTCCCTGCCAATCAACCGTCGAAACTTTGACGTCAAGAACCATCTCCTTTGTTGGCCAGCGTCCGCCAAAACAGAGAAAAGGGATATTCGCTGTGGTCTCATATGTCAAGCCCAGTGCGGATCCCTCGTTTCGGGGTAATGTTGTAGGGTTCCGTGGCAGTGGCTATACTCCATGCATGTTGTCCCGGATTCACAGCATCGCGGTGGTCACTGTCCTGATGGGATGCAACCTGATCCTCCCGCCGATCCCCGACGTGGTCCCGGGGGCTGGCGACATGGACACGGGCAGCGGGCTTGCGGATGTCTCCCCCTGGGTGGACCATGTGACGGGACCTGATCAATCGCGGCGGCCCGAGATGCCTTGGCCTCTTGATACGCACCCGGCGACGGACGTGCCGCCGGATCAGGTCTCGCCCGATGGCGGGGAGACGATCGCCCCACCTCCTTGGGAGTGCCAGACCCCCATGGATCTCCTCGCTGCCGGGGTGGAAACATCCTCCTTCACCCGCTTCGGGCAGCAGGCGGAGGACAACTTCATCTACATCTACTACAGCCTCTGTGGCGTGGATTTCTCCATCTCCGGACCAGAGCTGGGTTGGTTCCTCCAGGTGGACCAGGTGGCGTCCCTGGACGTGATGGTGGAATGTCAGGGGCCCTGCTGGACCTACCTGATGAAGGACGGCTGCTACTACCAGAACACTGAAGCCTGCTGGAGTCCCCACGACACCCCCTCACTTCACTGGGACGTAATGCCGGGGATCTGGTACGTGGCGGTGGAGCAGATGGAGGAAGAGGGCGTACCCGCCCCCCCGGAGTGGGTCGGCCCCCCATTTGATATCCACGTAGCGCTCAACCGCACCCATGCCTACCCTGGTTGCCAGGAGGACGGGGATCTGCACCTCTCCGATGTTCTGGCCGAAGGGAACTGTGAGGAACGGGGCGGCGAGACATGGCGGGTCTGGACCCGCCTCGGCGTGCTCCCCGCGCCGGGACAGGGAACGGACCGGGCATGGATTCCCTGCCTGGCCGGTGTGGCCCCTCTGGATCCGATCGGGGGGATGCCCGAGTACATCCTTCGGCTGAACGCGGACCAGCCAGGGCTCTCTGCCGCGCGTGTAGATGTCGAGGTGACCCTTGATCCCAGTGTCCAGGACGCGCTCCCTTCCTGGGCCGGAATTCTTGGTGTGGCCGGCCCTCCCTGCGGGGAGACAGCGGCCCTGGTGGACTGCGACGGGGGCCTCAAGAAAAAGCTGCGGGTATCCGAGGTGACCCTCCTGGTCGGCCAGGAGGCCTTCGTCTATCTCGATGGCGTGGGCGCCGAGGCCCTGGACGGGCCAAAGGAGCGGGCGTACCGATTGGACGTGCGGGTAGCGGCCGACTGCATGCCTTGAAAAGGAACTACTTCTTCTCTTCTCGCAGTGCGGCCAACGCATCCCGTCGTGTCTTGCTCTTTTCGACCCACTCGTTCTCGAATTTCAGGCGTGCGGCCAGCCGAATGGTGCGGTCATAGTAGTCACTGGCCTCGCCCAGGATCCTCTGGACGAAAGGCTCCAACTCCTGGAAGTACAGCTCCCGGGACTCCTTATCGAAGTCGGGGGGTACCTCCGCAGTTCGGAGGTCGCGGGCGAACTCCTCAGCCATCATCCCGAGGCTGTAGCCACTGCGGCAGGACCAGATCCCTTGACGGATGCGGATGGCGACCGAGTAGTAGTCCTCGGCTTGGCGGAAGAGAGTTAGCTTTGCTGCTAAGTCCCGCTCCATGCGCTCCTGGGGGAGGCGAATATTGACCCTCCGGGCCATGATCCTGAAGATCTCGGCTTGGTAGTAGTAGGCCTGGGCCAAAAGCGAGTGCCCCTGCTGGTCCCGAATTCGAACGGTGTCGAGCAGGATCCCCTGGGCCTCCTTGAGGCGCAGCTCAGCGTTGTGCAGATCTTCCCGTACCAGCGCGCCCCGGCCGTTCCAGACCAGGGCCTCGGCCCGCACCAGGGACGGCAGGGACGGGGTGGCCAGGGCCCTGCGGAAAGCCTCCGGTGTTTCGTCCCAGCGTCCGAGCCTGGCCAGGCACTGTCCCTGGAGGGCTCGGGTCATCGCATGTTCAGCGTCGTCCGCTGTCTCAGCCAGTGCCCGTTCGAAAAGGTCCAACGCGTCCGAAAAGTCTTCCAGGGTCATGGAGCAGAGGCCAGCGTTGTGTAACGCGTCCCGTCGGATCTCCGAGGTGGTAGCGTGGTTGCCCACCATCCGGAAGAGCTTTCGTGCAGCGGAGAAGTCCCCGCCACGAAACAGCTCCTCGGCCTCACTGAGGACCTCGTCCGTGTCCATATCCGCGACGCGCGGGCCGTCGCCGGTCTTCAGGTAGGTGATGTAGATCGGGTCCACCTCGATGAGAATCTCGGGCGAGGGGCGTGGACAGCCGATTACAAAAAACGCGAAGGCCGGGACCCAGAAGAAACGGGACATGTTGCCTCCGGGCGGGCTCAGAGGACCAGGGACTGGTCTGTAAGGAGATGGGGGGTGCCACCGATGACCGGATAGGCCCGGTGACCGTCCTCGGTGACCAGCCAGCCCTCGACTTCGGTGAAGTTCAGGTCCTCGGGAAGATCCAGCCCCGCCTCTACGCGGGCCAGAATTTGTGAGACGTCGTTCTCTGCCGCGCGACGCAGCCGTTGGCGGGAAACGGGACAAACCAGACGTCCGAGCAACCAGTTTTCCATGGGCGCCTCCTCTTTTGCTAATAAAACAGATAGCACGAATGGCGCCGCCATCGCCAGTGGATTGGGAAGAGACGAGGATTCTTTGGTGTAGGCCTACTGCACAACGTTCTCTAATTTCAGACACACCTTGTTGTTGACTTGGCTCGAGAAGGTGTGGCGGATCCACCCGTTGCCGTAGTCGCGGCTGCCCCAGGAATAGAGCCCGCCGATGTAGAGCCCGTGACCCGTCGAGCTGATGTGACCGCTGTTGTTCCACCCCTTGAACGCGGTCGCATTGAATGACGTAAAGCCGTCGGGGCAGGATCCGGTGTGTGATGTGCGCATATGCCAGAAAGGCTGGGCGTCGATGATCGGGAGGTAGTTCCAGCAGACGAAGTTCACGTGGCTGTACGCGAAGTAGATGTTCAAGTAGTTGCTACCGCCGTCCGTCCAGCCGCCGCGGCCGCCCGCGAAGGTCGCGTTGTCGGAGATCTGGAGGTAGTAGTAGTCGTTGGAGCCGTCTACGGAGGAGGTGGTCTCCACGTTCCAGCCGTCGGGGCAGTCGGTCTCGTTCTGCACGCCGTAGAACACGGGGAAGACGCCGTTCATAGTGTCCGGGTCCTCGTCCACGCCCATGACCTTGTAGCAGACCGTGTCTACATCCGAGGTGAAGGTCCGGGACGAGTAGCCGTGCTGCTCATCGTGGCCGTGGCTGTCACGTGACCAGGAGTTGTTGTAGCCGAGGAACGCGCCTGAGCTATTGGCCATGACGTAGCCCGTGGAGTTGTTACCCCGCAGGTGGGTGGCGGGGATGTAGTTCCACCCGGCCCGACAGGAGGTCGGCCCCCCGCCCTTGAACATCTCCACAGCGAGGTGGGGCCGGTCGGAGCTGGTGGGGAAGATGTTGTAGCACATGGTGGAGACGTGGCCCACCGGGACACGGGCGTAGAGCTGCTTGTCGCCGTAGCTCAGGGAGTTCATGCCCCCCATGAAGAGCCCCCGCTCGTGGATGTTGACGTAAAGGTAGTTGTCCGGTCCCTTCATCGAATCGTAGGCCTCCTGGGACCAGCCCACCGGGCAGAACTCCGGGGAATTCAGGGCGAGGACGACGGAATAATTCCTGGCGATGCGGATGGACGACGGGATCTGCTGGATGTTCGCGTCCACGTAGCCCTTGGTCGCACCGTCGGTGAGCGCGGCGGGGACGGCCATGTCCGTGACCTTGTTCCCCTCCATGCTCAACTCGCCGTTTATCGCTACCGCGTCCCCAGTGTCCGTGATCGCACCGTCGGTCAGGGCTACGCCATCCCAACGGGGTACGCTGTCCACCTCGAGGTCGCCGACCTGGGGGTCCTCCTCCTCAGTGAGGCCGACCGTATCCGCGTCGGGCGCGCAGGCCCAGACCCCGCCGTCGCTCTTCATCACATAGCCGTCGTCGCAGACCGTGGAGCCCAGGAGGTCGTCGTCTCCGTCCAGGAAGCCCATTGGCAGGTCTGTGAGATCCTCAAAGGAGCCGCTGCTGGCCACCTCGGAGAGTTCAGACTCAATCGCATAGCCCAACTCAGCGACGATCTCCTCGACCTCGGTCGGGCTGAGGACCAGATCCGGCGCACAGGCCCAGACGCCGTCCCACTTCAGGACAAAGCCGAGGTCGCAGGTCAGGCCCGCCAGGAGGTCAGCGTCCGAGTTCGAGGCGCAGGCCCATGAGGTGCCGTCGCCGGAGACAGCGAGGATCTCCCCGGGCTGGCAACTCCCAACATCGAGGGTATCGGCCATGACCGCGTGGCGGGCCTGCATCGCGTAGCCCACTGAGGCCAAAGGCGCCCGGGGAAACTCTAGGCCACCGTCCACCGAGATCCCGACCCAGACGCCGTCGTTTTCCTCGAACACGGATGGCGTCCCCAGGTCTGTCTCGGTCCCGAGGAGCACGTCGAATCGTCCCCCCGTGAGTTCCACGCCGAGATGATCCTCGGTGAAGAGCACAGCGGCCGCGCCGGAGGGGCCGTCATAGAGGGTAAACGTAAGATCTACGGGGCCCTCCACGGGCTCGTCCGCCAGATTGGTGAGCGCGCCCTGCACGTGGATCTCGTTCGGGCCCCAGTCAGCCTGGAGATGGCCGGGGCCGGCCAGGAGGCCGCCGAGGGCAATGATCGCAATGACTGTTCGGATGTTCATGGCACGCTCCCTCATTGGATGTGTCCCCAGATCAGCTTGTACGCTACTCCGTCGGTGACGACGGCACCGCCGAGAGGGCGGCCGACGATGATGTCAACCTTGAACGCTGCCCCCACCGCCTGGAACGCGGCCATGGGCCAGTCGATGCGCAAACCCATAGGCGGGCAGTCCTCGTCGATGACGTCGTCACAGTCGTCGTCGACGCCGTTGCAGACCTCCACCGCACCGTGGTGGATCATTGGGTCCAGGGGCGCGCAGTCCTCGAGATCCGGATCCAGATCATCGTCATCGTCCGGATCCACGCAGTCAGCATCTCCGTCCCCGTCCGAGTCGACGAAGTCCTCGTCCACCAGGAGGTCACAGTCGTTGTCAAGGCCATCACAGACCTCGGGTGCGCCGGGATACGACTGGGGATCAAGGGGCAGGCAATCCACCTCGTCGGGGAAGCCGTCCCCGTCCGCGTCCCCGTCGCACGCGTCCCCTACCCCGTTGCCGTCAGTATCCGTCTGATCAGGGTTCGGGACGAGGGGGCAGTTGTCGTCGGGGTCGAGGATCCCGTCGTCGTCGTCGTCGTCGTCGCAGACGTCTCCGAGGCCATCCTGATCAGCGTCCTGCTGGTTGAGGTTCGGGATCAGGGGGCAGTTGTCGGAGTCGTCCATCACGCCGTCGTCGTCGTCGTCGAGGTCCATGCAATCAGCGTCCCCGTCCATGTCGGTGTCGACGAAGCCCTCGTCAACCTCTCCATCGCAGTCGTCGTCCATGCCGTTGCATGCCTCAGCCGCTGGTTGCGGTGCGTCACAGACCCAGCCGTCGTGACCGAGGCAGGTCTCGGTGCCCTCGCAGATCCCGTGCTCGTTCTCTGCTGTGCATGGCACTGGCACGAGGCCCTCGTCGATGGCCCCGTCGCAGTCGTCGTCCTCTCCGTTGCAGACCTCAGGGACCGGCGTCGCAGCGTCGCAGTCGGTCCACCCGGCGGGTCCGTCGCAGATGGACTCGCCGTAGCAGGTCCCGTGCTCGTTCTCCTCGGAGCATGCCTCGCTGGCTCCGTCGATCTCCCAGGTGCATATGCAGGAGTCTGTGTCCGGTATACATTGGGAGCCCAGGACCTTGTCCTGGGCATCCAGGATCTTCTCGCAGTGGTAGTGCTCCGGGCAGGCCTGTCCGCCGGAGCAGTCCGTTCCGCAGTACGTCCCGGTCTCGCCCACGGGGATGCAGAGGTCGCCCTCGTAGAGGCAATCCTCGTTGGTTTCGCAGGGGTTGCAGATCTGGGTCCAGGGCGGCACACAGATGAACACCACGTCGGGCCCGGACTGGAAGCCTTTGCAGACCCAATCCTCGGGGCACTCCTCGACACAGGGGATCGTGCAGACCGAGACCCCGTCCTCGATCTCGAGGCAGTAGCCGCTCTCGCAGTCCCCGTTTTCCGCGCAGGGCTTCCCCCAGTCTCCGAAGGGGTTCTCCGCGTCCGGAAGCTGGTCCCCGGTGGGGATCTCCGGGGCACCGCGATCCGCTGGGAGATCCTCCCGCGGGGTAAGATCCACACCGGTGATGAAGTCCGCGGGATAAGCGTCCCCGTCCGGGGCGATGTCGAGGGGCTCTGTCCCGGCAGTGGACCCGCTCCCGCACGCTGCGAGGGGGGCCAACGCCAGGAGGACGAGGAGCCGCCATGGGATGGATCGTCGTCGCTTCATGCGCACCACCTTGTCGATGGTTCCGTAACGTTGATTTCCAAGTCAACAGGACGCTTTCAGCCTATACGCACGGGTACGGG
>CAYOTU010000067.1:0-12302 GCA_964406905.1 uncultured Myxococcales bacterium
TCGACCTTCAGCCCCGATTCGTCCCTGTGGGAGGGGCTTCAGCCCCGATTCGTCCTTGTGGGAGGGGCTTCAGCCAAACCGAATCGGCCCTAAAGGGCCTCCCACAGAAACACACCACAATCGCGTTTGCCTTAACTGACTGGCATTGGGGCTAGTTCTGAACGATCATGTAGCAGACCATCTTATCGCCCTTCAGCCCACAGAGTTTGCAGTAGAACGACTCTCCAAAGTGGTTCTCTTCAACCAGCACACATTTGCCCTGGCCCAGGAACCCTTCACATTGATAGTCATAGGCCGCAAACTCCTCTAGCCGGTTCCGACCTTTACAAAACTCCTCGGGCTTCTCTTCGAAGGGATTGATCTCGTGCGCTGGGACATCCGAGGTCGCCAGCTCCCCGCCTATATCCAATATGCCCCCATCACCCCCTCCACTCGAACAGGCGCAGGCCAGAACCGCAGCCGCCATAACGGAAAAAAGAGCCAAGTTCAGGCGCATCGATACCACCTCCTATTCTCCGATGAATTCGTACGCGGTGACCATTGATCCCCCCGCGTTGTAGTCCTGGAAGAGCGCAAATACCTTGCCTTCGTCCGTGGCCAGTCCCACCACTCCGGACTTATCGTGTCCCGTCTCGGGAAGCCCGCCGCCGACCAGTGTCGCTGCGCCGCCGCCCGCGGGCGTAGAGAAGACCTGCTGCCCCTCTCCCAGGCCCTGGTAGGCCACGTAGACGTTCCCTCCAGCCACGAGCATGGCGGCCGGCCGACGGTCCTGAGGGAGCCCCTCCACCACGGACCAGTCCCCAGCGATGGTGCCCACCTGCACCTCGTAGGTCTTTTGTCCCGTTTTCAGAATCTCGAACCACCCGGCCATGGTCGCGCCTTCGCCCGTGAACCCGCCGTTGACCGAGTAGGGATCCATCGGACCATCTCCGAGATGCTGTGGGAAACCAGCGCATGGAGTCCACACATCTCCCTCTACGGCGTTCGCTGCGATAACACGGCAGTTGAGTCCCAGCGGGACCTCGTTGCCCACCGTCACCACAGCGACGGTCTCGCCGTCGGTATGGAAGCCCAGCGCTGTCTCATTGGTAGCGTCGCCGAGCTGTTCCCACTGCATAGCGGCCGCGCTGCCACGATTGACTTGGTACTCGGAGACCTTCCAATTCTTGGACAGCAGGTACAGGAGACCGTCGGTGAAGACCATGCTTTTGATCTCCCTTTGCTCGAAGTTATAGGCCAGATCCACAGGCTCGCCATCGAGACTCACCTGAACCAGTGACCCGGCTTTGTTCTCCCACAGCGCCATATAGATCCCCGCGTCCGTCGCCAGGGTGTGGCCCTTGCCCTCGAAGACCTTGACAAAGCCCGTGTCCGGCTCGGCCCGATCCATGTGGAAAAGGCCCGCACTGACCGGACTGTTCACTGTGAGATAAAGAGAGCCCGCCGCGGCTTCAAACCCAATGACCTGGGTCACGTCTCCGACGCTGGCTGCCGGAATAGCGGCCCAGAGGTTTTCGCCCGCGCCCGTGTCCTCGGCCGCGGCATCGACCTCCGTAATCTCGCCCTCCGCCACGTCATCCTGGCCCGCGTCTGCGCCGCCGCCGCCACCGCCGCTGTCACAGGCCCCTGCCAAACCAAACACCAGGATCATGAGGACCGAATACCACCGCTTCTTCATCCCATACCTCTCGGTTCGTCTCTCCGGCAAACATTGTAATTGATCGCCTGGAAAATTCCAGGTTCACCACGGACGCTTCATAAGTTGGCCCAGGACCTCTGTCGCGTAGCAGCCCCTGGGCAAAAAGAACGAAAAACGAAGGCCATGATCGTCCTCCTTCACCGTGAGATCACTTGGAACCACCACCAATGGCCGGCGCACCCCTCGTTTCGCGTATTGGAACCGCTGAAAATGCTGGATGGACAGCCCTGCCTCGATGAGGACCTCCTGCTCCAGACATCCGGCCTCTCCTGTGGCCCTGCCCCCCTCTCCCCCGAACAGCGGTCCCGTGATCCGCAGGTCCCCGCTATCGTGCTCGGCCTGGGCCTCTGACACGTCCTGAACCTGAATGGACTTCCCCCTATGCTGGAGAATGTCGCCCCCCATCACTGTCCGGAGCCAACCTTTCTTCATACGCGAGATCAGGTAGAGATTGAAAAGCCAGCTCTGGACCGAGCTGACCGCGAGGCGCCGATTCATACGGCCCATGCGGCTCACGGAGAGTTCCTCCCGTATCATGGCGAGACCCAGCCGTAATGTGTCCAGGTTTCTGCCGAAGCGCTGCCGCCCGAAACCGTTCGGCGCGCCTGACTGAGTCAGGCGCCGCCCCCACTCCTGCGCGTCCTCCAGCCGGGCCTGATTCTGCCCCCGCAGGAGGATTTCGAAACGGTTACCTCGGAGCTGACCGACATGAATTGGACCGGGGTTATGTGACCAGCCGTTTATCCGAATTTTTTCGTGGGAGAAAACTGCCAGCGCCTTCGCTGCCCCCGCTGGCATGGACAGCGTCTGCCGGGTCACCGCTGTCCGGTCCTTCAGTCCCGCGTGGCCGATGTCCGCCGCGCGGATCCCCAAGCCCTCCCCGAGTTCATGGAAGAGCTGCCCCATGGAGAGGCCCGTCTTCTCCACGTCCACCCAGAGATAGTCTCCGTGCCCTTCCGGGACAAACCCCAGGACCTCCTCGACTCTAAAGTCTGCAGCGCGGCTCTTGAGTCGCCCTCGAATCGGCTTGAGATCGTCCCATTCCCGAGGAATCAGAGCCGCGGTCAGATCTCGCTTCATGGTGACCCTCTGAGGCTACGCATCGCATCGTAGAGCCGCTCCTGGACCCCGGGTGCGGCGCGGTCGGCCTCCCGCAGCCAGCCTTTGACCCCGGCGCGAACGTTGTCCTTGTACCAGGGACAGACGCACGCCGCGGTGTTCAAGCCGCGGTCAAGAGCAAACTGACCCAGATGGTGCTCTCGAATAAAAACCAGGGGTCGGATCACCGTGAGCGCACCGTCGAACAAGGTCACCTTCGGGGTCATGGTGGACAGATTACCGTGGAACACCGCGTTCATGACGAGGGTCTCGGCCATGTCGTCCAGGTGGTGGCCAAAGGCCAGGACGTCGAAGCCCTCTTCCACCGCCAGACGGAAGAGAGCAGCGCGACGACGCAAAGCACAGTAGGAGCAGGAGAGCTGGTCACCCGCGTCCGCCAGGATCTGGAAGGAGAGTCGGTGAAGGGGGACATCCAGCCCTGCACAGAGGCCCACGAGGAGCCGCTTGAAGACCCCCGCACCGCAGTCGGCGTCCGTCTCCACGTGGGCCGCTGCCAGGTCCATATCGAGATCCAGGCGAGCCTCGGCCAGGAGATGGAGAAGGGTCAGGCTGTCCTTTCCCCCGGATAGGGCCAGGAGGACCCGGGATCCCGCCGGGATCATCCCGTACTCCCGGATCCCTCGCCGCAGTTCGTCCCGCAGGTTCACCTCCGCCTCCTTCCCGGAATCTCCCGAGGACACCATAGGACGGGTCAGGCGAACTTTTCAACCGCGCGGACGCGCCCGGCGGTTATCCACCTTGAATACCCCGGAGGGATTTGATATCTTCCTTTCGTTCTGAAGGGAATGAAACTGTGGAAATCAATCCGAATGGAGGACACGATGAAGAGAATCCTGACCGTTATTGCCATTATGGCGTTCACCATGGCCCTCGTCGCTAGTTGTGGTGGAAAATCTCAGAAGGCCCCGACCTACCCGGCCTGCAAAACCAACGCCCACTGCGCGGATCAAAGTCAGGTCTGCATGAACGGCACCTGCGTGGACTGCATCAAGGACAATGACTGCAGTGGCAAGTGCGTAGAATGCAAAAACAACACCTGCCAGAAGGCCCCGGACTGTTGCACGTCCGATAAGGATTGCACCAAAGGCGAGAAGTGCATCGTGAAGAAGGGCGGCAAGGGCACCTGCAAAAAGAAGTAAGTCAGCCCGAATCGGGCCTGAAGGCCCTCCCACAACAATCCGCTGCTACTGAAGCGCCGCGACCGCGGCACCGATGAGGTTCGCGTTATCCATGCGGTGTATGACGACTCTGGTCCCTTCGCCCATGAGCTGGGCCAGGGTCTGGTCCAAGCGGTCCTTGTAGCCAGGCGCACCCCAGAAGAGGCCGCCCTCGGCCTGGACTAGGACGTTCCCCCCCCGAGGCACCAGGACACGGGCCAGACCGGCCAGGCCGGCCGCCACGAGGTCTGCCGAACGATCCAGGATCGTACCGGCTAGTTCCCGCGCCGCGGGCGGGGCATTCGGGTGTACGCGAAGCGCGGTGACCGCGGCAGCGCCCTTCTCCGCTACCCCCGCCAGACCCGGGATCTCCGCGGCCAGGAGTTTGCCGAGATAGACGCCGGAGAGGGCCTTCTCAAAGCGATGCTCGCCGGGGTTCTCCGACGCCAGGTCCAGCCGCTCGTCAGTGTCCGTCAGGTGGGGCGGAGTGAAGTTGCCTGACTCAAGGTTCACGGCCATAGATTCTGGAACCGTGACATCATCTCCCAACTTGGTGATCGGTCCATTACTGAAACAAGCCATATTGGTGCCGGTACCGACGATGAGGCCGATCAGCCCGTCCGCTGTCTCGGCCGCAGGCAAAGTCGCGACCGCCATGAGGCTGGCCACGGTGTCGTTGAGCACAGTCACCCCTCCTGATGGGGCATTGATCGCCACGAGCGCTTCGTTCAGGAGGGTCCCTACGGGCTGCCCCACGACGCCATCCACCTTGACCTCTTTGGTCCAGCGCAAAAGCACCGCGTCCCGATCCGGCCGCACGACCGCGGGATAGGAGAAGCAATAGCCCAGGGGGAGAGGCCCTGTCGAGACCTCCCGGACCAGTGCTGCCTGGGGACCGAAAAATGCTGGCGCGTCGATGGGCTTGTCCCGCCCAGTGGGCAGCGACGCGCTGGCCGGACCGGCCAGCAGAGTCGTGGCCCCCGGCGTTATACGGAGGCGCGCCGCGCGTACGTTGGTCCCCCCAGCGTCCAGGGCCAGGGCCTCACCGGTAAGTCCCAACGCAGGACGCGACAGCCACGCGGGCAGGCACTTGATCTCGCAATCGTCGGCGGCGAGCCCATCCTCCACCCGAGCGGTCAGAAGATCCGCTATGTCCACGAGTTGGTTCTCCGTCAACCGATATTTCTCCCACATGCGTGCACCCCCATCGACCGGTCGACACCTTCGCCTTTCGGGCTTGGTCCCGGTTCAGATCAGAATAATCCGCGGCTTTCGCCACCGTCCACCATGATTCCGGTCCCGTTGATGAACGCGGCGGACTCAGATGCCAGGAACACCACAGCCGCGGCCACCTCCTCGGGCCGCCCGATGCGGCGAGCCGGCGAACGCTCTTTGATGCCTTCCATGATTTCCTCTATGCTTCGCCCCGACGCCTTGGCTCGGGCCGCGGCGACCTCTTTGGCCCGCTCGGTCCATGTGTAGCCAGGCATGACGGTGTTGAAGGTCACCCCGTCCTTCGCGTGGTGCGCGGTCAGGGTCTTCAACAAGCCATGAACCCCGATCCGTATGGAGTTCGACAGGAGGAGCACATCGGCCGGCTGGCGACACGCTATGCTGCTGAGCGCCACCACCCGGCCCCATCCCCGCTCCACCATCCCTGGCAGGACCCCACGGATCAGGCGCACCGCGCTCAGGAGGAGGAGATCCACGGTGTCCTCCCAATGTTTATCCGTGGCCTCCTCGAAGGGGATCGGCGGCGGTCCCCCCGCGTTGGTGACCAGGATATCCACCCCGCCCTTCCAAGTCCGGGCCTCTGCGGTGATCCGGGCTATGTCGTCGGCATCCCGTACGTCCCCGGCCAGGGCGAGCACTTCGGCTCCAGTTTTTTCAGTAACCCTGGACGCGGCTTCACGTATACGCTCCATATCTCTTGAGAACATGACCACTGCCGCGCCCTCCCGGGCAAGGGCCTCCGCGCACGCGTACCCGATCCCCCGACTGGACGCCGCGACGAGGGCAACTTTTTCATTGATTCCGAGATCCATGGTCCCTCCTGTCGTAGACGGAGGTACGATAGCAGAAAGACCACGAATTGGGGACACCCCCTTTCCGTGTTATAAAAAACGGGTTCGCGTAGCGCGTGGAGGAACATGACTCGCCTCGGAATCCTGTCTTTTCTGTTGCTCGCCGTCGCGTTGTTCGCGTCGGGGTGCCGTGAGAAATCGACGCCGGAAGCGCCAGCGAAAAAACCGTCGAACACACCGCAAAAAGCAGTGGACAAAGCGGTCTTGCAAGACGCGAACGACAACGAGGACATCTCACCCGCACAGACGGAGACCGCACCGACGCCACTGATCCCTGACCAGGTTCGCATCAAGATCTCCCCGGAGACTTTGGATGTACTACAGCAAGCCACCCTGCGCCTGTCCGCTGCACTTCCTCCGGAGCGGCCGGAGGCCGTGTGTCGGTGGATTCTATCCGGTGGCGCGGACGCGGGCCTGGACGGGTGCAAGGTCGCCATCAACCTCGACGAGGCCGTAGCTGATGTGGCGTGGACCTTGGTGGTCACTGAAAAACAGATAGAGATCCTGCGGCAGGAGGGCTTGATTCCCCTGGAGCGGTTGCCCGGAGTCGGGGCTCCTCACGGGAAGCCTCTTCCACAGGGGGGGGAATCGGGGCTAAATCCCCTCCCGCAGGGGCAGAACACGACGGAAATCTCCTGGAGCCTGACCCCAGACGAGTTGGGGGTGCTCCAGGACACGGAGGTGGCCCTGACTGCACTAGCGCCGCCAAATACTGAGTGCACCTGGCAGATCGGAGACGGTGAGGTCCCGCTGACAGGATGTCGGGTGACCCATCTCTTCCGGGAGGCCCATCGAGACCAGATGGTGACGCTCACGGTACGGCGGGAGGGAGAAGTGCGCTACTCCGGCACCCGCACACTTCCCCTGGAACGCCTCCCTATGACTCGGCGGACGCCACGTCCCGAGGGAGACCTACCCACCTGCGGGGAGGGGTGCCGCCGACTGGCGGTGGCCGCGGTGACTGGAGACGATGGCCTGAATCGGGCGTTCGCACTGGCGACGGACACCGGCACCGACGCGCTGGCCCTGTTTCTCCATGAGCCCCTTCCTGAGGCGACCGCGGTTGAGGACCTGGCGCGGCATCTGGGCGCCCGGGGGATCGGGCTGATCCCCGTGGCCTGCGGGGAGGGATTGGGTCGCCACGCTCTGACCGCACTCCTCACCAACCACGCGCTCTCTGCAGGACTGGTGCTTCACTCGGACGCGGCAGATCTGCCTGCGCGCTACGCGCTCCAGTGGGGACCCGCGTTCATCGCGGCCCTCCCCACACGCGCGGACATCCCTGACGAAAAATGGCTCTCGGGACAACTTGAGACAGCGGCCATGTTCCGGACCCGTATCCTCCTGAGCTGTCGTGCTTTCGACCGGCTGACGGGCTCGGATGTCAGCCTCCTGCCCTCGCCCTACCGCCAGTATGAGAAGATGCGCCGCGGGGGCCTGGGCCTCTTCGTCAGCGGTGCTCAGCGTGCGTTCTATCCCGGGACCTATGGCAACCTGCGTACCCTGTCCCCTGGACGCGTCCAGGGCCCCTCTGAGGCCCTCCTGGGCCAAGAAACGCCTCAGGGTCCGACCGCGGCACTCCTGGATCTGGACGAGGACCGGATCCTGCGGGTCACTGGGGTCGTCCCGGCAGGGGAAGGCTGGGATCTCTTGCCCGCTGATCGCCTGCCGGAGAAGGTCGGAGTTTACAGGTTGTGGAAATAGCAGACGGGAGGCTACTCCCAGTCCTCGTTCAGAACAGGCTTTCGCGCTGCCAGTGTCTCGTCCATGCGGGAAAGGGTGGTCTTAACGGGCGCGTCCTTGAGGGCCTCGGGGGTTTCTCGGGCCACGGTCGCTATTTCACGCATCGCGTCCACGAAGTCGTCAAGGGTCTCGGGGCTCTCAGTCTCAGTGGGCTCGATCATAATGGAGCCGTGGACGTGTATCGGGAATGATATCGTGGGCGGGTGGAAACCCCGATCGATGAGGCCCTTGGCAACGTCCACGTTATTTACCCCGTATTTGTGCAGGTCATGATCCGATAGAACACACTCGTGCATGCAGCGCCGCGGGTAGGGCACGTGGTAGTGATCCTTCAGGCGGGCCAGGATGTAGTTAGCGTTGAGTACCGCGCGAGCGGTCGAGTCTTTGAGGCCCTGTCCCCCCATCTCTCGGAGATAGGTGTAGGCCTTGACCATCACCACGAAGTTACCAAGAAACGCACGGACGCGCCCCACGCTATCGGGTCGGTCATCTTCGATACGGAAGCCCTCATCGTGCTTCACCACGCGAGGTATCGGCAAGTAGGGCTCCAGGACAGCCTTGACGCCCACAGGCCCAGAGCCGGGGCCGCCTCCGCCGTGGGGGGTGGAGAAGGTCTTATGGAGGTTGAATTGAATCACGTCATAGCCCATGTCCCCTGGCCGGCCCCAACCCATGAGGGAGTTCAAGTTAGCGCCGTCGCAAAACATGAAGCCGCCCCGTTCATGGACGATGTTCGCTATGCTGTCGCATTCCTCCTCGAAGAGGCCCACGGTGTTGGGATTGGTCATCATGAACGCGGCCACATCATCGTCCATGGCCGCGGCCACGTCCGCAGCCCGCACGAAGCCGTCGGGTCCCGAGGCCACCGGACGGATGTCCCAGCCGTTCAAGGTCACAGTCGCAGGGTTGGTGCCGTGGGCTGAGTCGGGAATCAAGACGTAGCGCCGCCGCTCGCCCTGGGCCTCGAGCGCTGCACGGATCATGCGCATCCCGGTAAATTCCCCATGCGCGCCGGCCGCGGGCTGGAGGGTGACCGCGTCCATGCCGGAGATCTCGGCGAGGAGCCGCTCCAACTCCCACATGAGCGCCAAACTCCCCTGGTTCCACTCATCCGGGTGGTAGGGGTGTCCCATGGTGAACCCCGGGAGCCGGGAGGTCACCTCGTTTACCTTGGGGTTGTACTTCATGGTGCAGGAGCCCAGCGGGTACATCCCGTGGTCCACCGCGAAGTTGTGCATCGAGAGGCGGACGTAGTGGCGGACCGCCTCGGGCTCGGTGACCTCAGGCAGCGCAGGGCGCGTCTTCCGAAGCAACGATTCAGGGATCTCTCTGGGTTCATCCGCTGACTCTGAATGGATCGAGAAACCGACGCGGCCGGAGCGGCTGCGGTCGAAAATTAAGGGCTCTAAATACTTGATGCCGGTGACGACACGGGGGCTCTTCATCACTCCTCCTCGGCTAGCTGGACGCGTTGAATGTCCGCACCGAGAGAGCGTAGGCGCTCGTCGATACGCTCGTAGCCGCGATCGATCTGGCGGACGTTGTAGATGTCGGAGCGACCCTCTGCGCAGAGGGCTGCGGTGAGGAGGGCCATCCCTGCCCGGACATCGGGGCTTTCGAGGGAGGTCCCGTAGAGTTGGGAGGGGCCCACCACTACCACCCGATGGGGGTCACAGAGGATTATCCGCGCGCCCATGGAGATCAGGTTGTCCACGAAGAACATCCGACCCTCGAACATCTTCTCGAAAAAAAGGACCGTGCCCTGTGACTGGGTCGCGGCGACGATGGCCACGCTCATCATATCCGTGGGGAACTGGGGCCAGGGCGCGTCGTCAATCTGTGGGATCGTACCGTGAAGGTCGTACTTGATCTTGAGGGGCTGATCCCCTGGTACCACGAGGACATCGTCTGACTCCCACCAGGTGCGGATCCCGAGGCGCCGGAAGTTGTTGAGGATCACCCTCATGTGCTCCCGGCAGACCCGCTCCACCCGCAGCTCGCCGCCAGTGACCGCGGCCAGCACCACGAAGCTGCCTACCTCGAGGCAGTCGGTGCCGATTGTGTAGTCAGCGCCACCAAGCTGGTCAACGCCCTTGATCTTGATCAGGTTGGTTCCGATGCCCTCGATCTTTGCACCCATCTCGTTCAGGAGGTGAGCCAGACCCTGAACGTGAGGCTCGCAAGCAGCGTTTCGGATCAGGGTCTCGCCTTTGGCCATGGCAGCGACCATGAGGAGGTTCTCGGTAGCGGTGACAGATGCCTCGTCCAGGTACAGATCCGCACCCTTGAGGTCCTTGGCTTCGAGGAAGTAGGTGTTGCCCATTGTGAGTTGCGCGCCCATCTGTTTCATGCCGTCGAAGTGTGTGTCCAGGCGACGACGCCCGATGACGTCGCCACCCGGTGGGGGAAGTTCGACCCGCCGCTTACGCGCGAGCATGGGCCCCGCAAAGAGAATCGACGCGCGGATCCGGCTGCACTGGTCACGGGGGAGGCGCCAATCCTCTACATCACTGGTGTCCACCACGTAGACGTTAGGTTCTGGATGCTCCACAGAAGCGCCGAGCGCGCTTAAGACATCAAACATCACATGGACATCCCTGATCTCCGGAACATTGCGCAGGGTCACTGGTTCGCTGGCCAGGAGGGTCGCTGCGATAACGGGCAACGCTTCGTTTTTGCTGCCCATGGGAATCAGGGTGCCGGAGATGGTCCCGCCGCCATTGATGACAAATTTCTCTACATAATTACTTCGTGACGTTTCCATAGGGTTCGACCCTCCCATTGTCTACGTTAAACAGGGTCGCCTTGACGTCATGTAGCACATATTCCGGGCTGGTGGTAGTTAGAATCACCTGCTCGGCGTGAGTACGCACGCCAGCCATGATCACCCTGTAATGTTCCCGGTCCAGTTCGCTGGAGAGGTCATCCATCATGAGGATCGGGGCTACGCCTCGTTGCCGTTTCCATAAGAGCAACTCCCCCATGCGTAGCGCGGCCGCCAAGCTACGAATCTGGCCCTGAGAGGCCTGACTACGCGCTGGCCGGCCGTCAAACAAAAGCTCCAAATCGTCCAGATGTGGGCCCGCACCGGTGACGGCCCGAACCATGTCCTCCGCTCGAACACGGGCCAATGCCTCCTTCGCGGCCCCGAGGAATTTCGTTGCAGTCATCTTCTCATTGACCTCAACGCCGTAACCGCTCTGGTAGCGAAGCGACACTGCCCCGCCGGAGACCGGTTGCACGCTCTCCCAGTACCGGCCAACCTCATCCCCGATGGCCGCGGCTATACGAATTCGACCAGCGGTCAGCTCAGCGCCCTTGCGGATAAGCTGCTCTTCATAGGACTCCAACAGCCCAGCGGATAGACGCCCTCTGTTGTACTCCTTAAGAAGCGCATTTCGCTGTCTCATCAGATCATTGTAGTCCTGTACCAGCCCCAGATGTGCGGGGTTCTCTCTATAAAGAGCCCGATCAAGGAAGCGACGGCGCTCCCCCGGCCCGCCTTTGATCAATTTCAGATCCTCAGGTCCGAAAAAGACTATCTTGAGATGCGCGGCGAGGTCAGCGACGCCCTTGACACGTTGATCATCCATAAGGTAGGTCCGGCGTCCGTTCTCTAGATGGAGGGAAAGCTTTATGTCCCCTAGTTTTGTCGCCAGAACACATTGGATCGCGCCGCGCATAGAGCCATGGCGGACCCAGTCCTCATATCGCCCTGCGCGAAACGAGCGAGGCATAGCCAACAGATAGAGCCCCTCGAGGATATTAGTCTTGCCTTGACCGTTGCGCCCAGTCAGAACGTTAAAGCCGGGGTCCAGTTCCAGGCGAACTTCGGCGAGGTTGCGAAAGGAGAAGAGACGTACGCTACGAATGCGCATTTTTTCTCTTCTGGTCCAGGCCCTAGTTAAGCTCCATGGGCATAATCACGAACTGGCTGTTCTCGGCCTCGGCCTCGGGACGAAGGAGGCTCGGGGATTCGGCACCGGTGATGCCGAGCCGGATCTGGTCCGAGTCCACGTTACCGAGTGAATCGAGAAGGAACCGGAAATTGTACCCGACGGTCAGCTCGGGGCCGTCATATTCCGCAAAGACCTCGGTCTCCACGTTGCCCAGGTCGGCCCGGCTCCCAGAAATCACCACACGATCCTTTGAGATCGCCATACGGATCCCCTGGGAGTGGCTGTCCGTAATGGGGCTGGCGATCTTCACAGCGTTAATCAACTCGTGGCGGTTACAACGTAGATCGCCGATAAACTTCACAGGAATCACGCCAGAGTAGTTTGGATACTCCTCGTCGATCTGGCGCACATAGAGCGCGGCCGTTTCGGTGCGGATCACCACCTCTCCCATGGAGAAACCTAATGTCACGTCGCCATCCTGGCTATCCTCCAGGAGACGCCGCATTTCAAGGACGCCTTTGCGGTGAAAAATGGCCAGGATGGCGACGTGACATTAGGTTTCTCCATGGGAGAGGTGGTGATCCACACCGAAACGGCCGCG
>CAYOTU010000068.1:0-12271 GCA_964406905.1 uncultured Myxococcales bacterium
CCGTCGCGGGTCACGAAGACCTCCCGGTCCTCGGGCTTCTCCAGGGGATCAGCGGTGACGGAGACCGTATGCGCGATGGTCCCGTCCGCGAGGCCCTGGAGGTCCACGATGGAGATCCCGTCGTCAGTGACCACGTACGCGTCCAGCCCGTCCTCATGGAAGTAAATCCCCGTGGGATGGAAGCCCACGCTGACCTGGCGGACCTTGGTCTTCTTACCTTCCTCGAAGAGCAGGATCTGGATCGTCTGGAAATCACCGACCGGGTCCCCGGTCGCGGCCTGCTCGGTCGCGTAGTAGACCACCACCGCGTTCCCGGTCGGGGAGACCGCCATCGCGTTCACCGCGGGCAGGGACGGGATCGTCTCGACCTTGTCCTCCGTCGGGGAGGACCGGATCACGCAGAGATCCTGGGTGCCGGAGTTGATCACCACCGCGACGTCGTCCTTGGGCAGGGCCGCGACCTTGGTGGGCAGGCCACCTACCGGGATCATCCGGATCTCGAGGGTCTCCGCGTCCACCCGGATCACCGAGTCCCTGGCCTCTGCGGGAATATAAACGTAGTTCTCCGACGCGGCCGGGGCCTGGCCGGTGAAGTCCAGTTCCTCCTCGGGCTCGGGGACGCCCCAGTCACCGCTGGTTGCGTCCGACCCCTCCCAGCCACTGCCAGGGCTTCCACCCCAGTCGCCATCAGAGGAGGGAGAGGCGCCGCCGTCGCCGCTCGAATCCGCTCCACAGCCGGGTATCAGGGCAAGGGCTGCGAACGCGCCCATGGCGACGCTCAGAACCGCGAGGAGGGTAATCTTACGCTGTATCATCTGCTTCCTCATGGCTCCCTCCTAGAAGTGCATCACGAGGTCGAGGGCGTAGTACACCCCCGAGGCCTCGAGGGTGCCCAGGTCCACGCTCCCCTGGGGGAGCTGCTTTTCGTAGTCGCCGTTGCCCTTTGGCGAATCCTGCTTCAACTCGTCGAACGCTATGGGCAGGCGGTACGCGTAGCCGGCCTCCAGCGCGAACCCGAGGCAGAAGCCGCCGGTTCCGTCGTCTGTATCACGGCGCTTACGAAAGATCCGTCGCTCCAGGAGAAACTCGACCCCGAGCCCCGCGCTGCCCCGGAACCCGTAGCCCTGCTGGTGGAGTCGGTCGCTGCTCCAGTTGGTCTGCTTGACCGACGCGTGGGCAAACGTGGGTCCGACCGCTACCCGGGCGTAGGGCTCCAGCCAATCAAAGACCCGGTAGCGGTAGCGCAGGCTCACCGGGATCTCGTGGATATCCAGGCTGGTTTTGTAGCTCTCGTCGAAGACGTCTGTCCCCTGGGATCCCCCTGCGTAGCCGAGGCCCACCAGGAGGCCGTAGCCCACGTCCCACTCAAAGCCGACGCGGCCCAGGAGCATCCATTCGTCGTTGGAGAAGGGGCCAAGGCTGTCGCTGTGAACCCAGGTGGGCATGATCCCGCCGAAGATGCGTGCGTCGTGGAATCGCTTTGTAGCGGTCCCATCGTCCTCGGCCCGAGCGCTCGCAGGCGCGGCCAAGAGCCCGACAAGGAAAAGAAGGGAAAACAATTTCGTCGTGCTTTTCATGGCTCCCCCCTTAATCCATCAAGCCGTCGAAGAGGAACATCGGGTAGTCGGTCAGGTCCCCGCGGTCCTTGAAGTCCAGGGGCACCTGGATCAGGCGCTGCTCACCGGCCACCCAGATCAGTATCATCCCAGCATCGGGCAGGGGCATCATGGTCGCGGACTGCGAGGTGGTGCCCTCCAGTTCAACGGCCCGGGCGTGGAGCGTGACCGTATCCATAGCCACCAGGTACCGCGCCCCGTTACGGATCGTCAGCACCAGCAACAGGTCATCCTCGGGGAGAAAGAGCCGTGTCTCCATGCTGCCGGTGCCGATGATCGAGGTCAGCTTGTCGTTCGCGGGCTCCGCGACGGAGATCGCTGAGTCTCCGCTGGAGTGGAACAGCAGGAACTGGCCCTGCGCCGGCAGCTCAATCACGTCCGCTAGGGGTGCTGGCGCACTGGTCAGGTGAAGGGCCTTGCTCTTCTTCAGGGCCACGTGCTCCAGCTCTACCAGGTAGAACTGGGAGTAGCTGCCCGATGAGATCAGCGCGAAGCGCTCGATGCTCTCCCCGTCCATAGCCTGCATGTCGAAGATCTTCAGGCGGTTGGGGTCGATGGCCAGCTTGAGAATCAGGGTCTCCGAAGATTCGGGATCCGTGATCACCAGCCGGTTGGACTTGCAGATCGTCGCTATCCGCAGGTCTCCGTTTGCCAGCCGGTATAGCTCAAAACTCGAGGGCGAAGGTGCGGTGGGGAAGAGGTTGATCGCAACAGCGGCCGCACCCTGCTTGGACAGCTCGCCCGATGCGATCGTTATCTCGTAGAGGTCGTCGGAGGAGGTGCTGATGAAGTAGGCCCGCACTAGGTCCTCAGTTCCCTCTGCAAATTTCATAGCGCCGGGGAGGATCTCGTCCTCGCCGTCGCCGGGCCGCAGGGGCACGCTCACGTCGCCCACCGCGGGGTCGCGCAGGTCAAGAACCGAGACGTATGAGCGCCAGGTGATCAGCGCGGGCTGACGGATCGCACCGCCGGCCTTCTCCGCGGGGGCGATATTGACCCCCACTGGTGCGTCGCCGTAGGACTTGAGACTTAGGAGCCTCGGGTTGTCCGCGCCCTCGTCCTCGGTCAGGTCCACTACCGCAATCTGGCCAGCGTTGATGAAGAAGTCGTCATCGTCTGACGCGCTCGTGACCCACGCGACCACGAAGCGGCCCTCCGGCGAGACCTGGAACCCGCTGAACGCGGTCCCCAGGTCGTAGGATCGGGCGGTCGCTCCATCGGGGTCCACCAGGTCCAGGATCTTGTCCTTCTTGGACCAGAGCAGGATCCGGTCGTCGTCCATTACGTTGATCACCTTGGGCGCGGCGCCGACCGGGTACCGGTTCAGGACCAGCTCCCGGTCCTTGTCAGAGCGAACCACGATCAGCTCATCGAGAGAGCTGCTCAGGAACACGCCGCCGTCCGAGAGAGCGACAGGCCCCGTGATGCCCAGGTCCCGATCCCAGAACTCCTCCCGCTCCCCGCATCCCGCGGCCACAAGGGACAGAAGCAGTAGCCACGCAGCCGCGCGGCCCGTGTGTAACATTCGCATTGGTTCCTCCCGTCGTAATTTCGCCCATTCGGTGTCGTTCAGCTATTCAAAACCCGTACCAGGACGACTCTGATCAGTTTTTTCCTATGTTTTCAACTGGCTACAAATCAATAGCGCACTGGATGCGGTTTTTCAACATGATCCAGACGTCACCCCCCTTCACGCATGTGGATTTTCACCACACTCCAGCGAGCGACCCCTCATGTGAGCTTGTGCTCCCGCATGTACTTCACCAGACGCGCCGCGTAATCAGGGAACGAAGGACAGGAGAGGCCGTATGGTGTCAGGATACGGTGGGTGTTCATCGCGTTGAGGATCACCAAGCGCTGAAATACGTCCACGAGCATGCCGGGAGACCGCCAGCTCGACTTGAGGCCGGGCATCCGCGCCAGCGCGGCGGAGAGGCTGGGCGGCAGCACCCCCCTGGGCGGCCGCCGCTCGGCCAGCGCGGCCACCAACTCGAAGACAGCACGAGCGGAGACGGGATTGGGGTCTGAGAGGTGGAATGTCAGCCCCTCCGCGCCCGGATCCGCTGCGATGAAAGGGAGTGCGTCCACCAGAAAATCGATCGGGACCATGTTCAGGGGATGCCTGCCGTGGCCGGGCAGGGGGAACTGAATATTCAGGGGGAGGTTTACCAGGACGTACATGAAGAAATGGGGCCCCTCGAGGGTGTCGATCTCTCCTGTGCGGGAGTCTCCGACGATGAGGGAGGGCCGCACCACGCTCACCGGCAGGTCCGCCGCTGCCCTCTGCACCAGCTTCTCTGCGAGGTGCTTGCTCTCTTCGTACCGGTTCCGGAAGCCCTGCCCTTCATCCAACTCGTCCTCCATGATCACGCCATCGCGGGTGCCCGCGACGAACGCGGTGGACATGTGGACGAAGCGGTGCAAGCGTTTGCAACGGCGAGCGAACGCCAGCGCGTTGCGGGTACCCTCCAGGTTCACGAGCTTCATCTCGCGCTCCCGGACGCCCAGATGATAGACCCCGGCCAGGTGAAAGAGGGTCCCCACGGAATCCAGGAGGCCGCGCACCTCCCCGCCGGCCAGGCCCAGATCCATGTTCACCACGTCCCCCCCATAGAGGTGGAGCCGCTCCTTGTCGAGGTCTGTAAAGTCAGCGCGGGCCGCGTCCAGGAAGTCCTCCTTCACAAGGACGTGGGTCTCCATTCCTGCAGAGACGAGCTTGCGCACCAGACGGCGCACGACCAAACTCGGATAGCCGGTGATGAAGACAGGGCTCTCGAGGGTGCTCGGGACGGTCATTGCTTGCTCTCGATGTCGTTTCTGTCCTTCCTGAGCGAGGATAACAGATCCGCTACTCGGGAGGCGAGGACTTCGACCGAGCCATCATTGACCACCAGGTGATCCGCCGCTGCCTCCTTCTCGGCCAGGGGAAGTTGAGCAACGATCCGGCGCTGCGCTGTGGCAGCGTCCACGCTGTCCCGGCCCATGAGCCGCATGCGCTGCACATCGGAGGGGCATGTCACCACCACCAGGCGATGAAAAGCGTCCCCCCACCCTGCCTCCACGATCAGGGCCGCCTCCACCACGACGATCTCAGCACCCGCGGCCTCTTGGTCAGCCAGGCGGCGCATGCACTCGACGCGGATCAGGGGATGGAGGAGGTCCTCGAGGAAACATCGCTCAGCGGGATCCTGGAAGACGATGTCCGCGAGCGCTGCCCGGTCGGGCGCGCTGTCCTCGCCGAGAATCCCGTCCCCGTATCGGGCTACGAGGATCGCCCGGACCACGGTGTCCTCCGCTAGGACTGCGTGTCCCACGTCGTCCGCACGGACCACGGGGACCCCGGCCGCTTCCAGGAGGTCAGCGACCCGGCTCTTGCCCGTGGCGATCCCGCCCGAGAGACCGACGCGCAGAGCTCTGGTGGAGGCAGCGATCATTCGTCCAGAAGACGGTCCACCAGGGAGGCCAACGTCGGCTGGCCGGGCCGCTCCTTGAGCTTGTAGGTCACCCGGTGGGCCGGCTTGTCAAAGTGGACGAAGCGCCGCAGATCCACCGGCGTGCCGACGATCACCGCATCGCAGTCTACCCCCTCGATGGTCTCCCGCAGCTCCTCGATCTGGTGGTCGTAGTAGCCTAACGCCGGCAGAATCCGCTCCATGTGGGGATATCGTTTATACGCGTCGCGAATGGATCCCACAGCCGCGGGGCGGGGGTCCACGATCTCCGCTGCCCCCGCCTGGCGTGCTGCCACGGTCCCCGCACCCCAGGCCATGCCCCCGTGGGTCATGGTGGGTCCGTCCTCCACGACAAGGACCCGCTTGCCCGCTATCTCATCGGCCCGCTCCAACTCCACCACCGAGTCCGCCAGGATCACCGTGGAGCGAGGGTTGACTTCTCTGATCCCGGCTACAAGATCCGCAACAGCGGCCGGAGTGGCCGCGTCCACCTTGTTCACCACGATCACAGACGCCCGACGAAGGTTAACCTCCCCCGGATGGTATGCGAATTCATGTCCCGGACGCAGAGGATCCACCACGACGATATCCAGATCCGGATGGTAGAAGGGCGTGTCGTTATTTCCACCGTCCCAGAGAATCACGTCGGCCTCGGCCTCCGCCTCGGCGAGAATCGCTGCGTAGTCCACCCCCGCGAAGACCACGAGTCCTTGCTCAATGTACGGCTCGTACTCCTCCCGCTCCTCGATGGTGCACTCATTTGTTTCGAGGTCATCGAGGGTAGAGAAGCGTTGCACAGCCTGCTTAGCGAGATCGCCGTAGGGCATGGGGTGACGAATCGCTGCGGTACGGAGTCCCCGGGCCCGAAGATGGCGCGCGACCAGGCGGGCGGTCTGGCTCTTGCCACATCCCGTACGGACCGCTGTGACCGAGATCACCGGCTTCGACGCTTGCAACATGGTCAGCCGATCCCCGATAAGGCGAAAATCCGCACCAGTGGCAAGCACACGGCTGGCCAGATGCATCACTTCTTCATGGGGAATGTCGCTATACGCGAGTACCACTTGACCGACTTCCAGGTCGTGAATCAGCCGCTCAAGTTCATCCTCGGGCTCGATGGGGATCCCGTCGGGGTACCCGGGGCCGGCGAGGACCGCGGGATAGGTCCGCCCTTCGATGTTGGGGATCTGCGTTGCGGTGAAGCACACCACCCGGTACTCCGACGAGCCCCGAAAGACCGTGTTGAAGTTGTGGAAATCCCTCCCGGCCGCGCCAAGGATAATTACGTTCTCCATGCCTACAATCCTCCGATGCGAAGTGGTCCTGGGCACTGCCACCACAGGCCTTGCCCGCGTCCACTGGCTGCCCTAGAATAACACCTGTTTCGGGTGCTTCAAGGGCTGTGACGGGACGGGGGAAAATGCTGGATCTCGATATCGTCAACGGGGGTCTCCTCGTGGGTTCCCGGCCCGAAGACGCGAGCGACGTAGAGCAGCTCCGAAAGCTCGGGGTAAGCGCGGTCCTGAGCCTCCAGTCGGACTCTGACCTCAACCGCACCGGCCTGAGCTGGGCCGCTATCTGGCGCCTCCAGATGGAGCGAGGGCTTGAGGTCCACCGCCACGCCATCACCGACTTCAACCCGCAGGACCTCATCAACAAACTCGAAGAAGCCGTGACCCTCCTGGACGACCTCGCTGCGCGCCACGAGCGGGTCTACGTCCACTGCACAGCGGGCGTCAACCGCTCCCCATCGGTCTGTATCGCATGGTTGTTCATGCGTAAAGGGCGAACGGTGGATGAGGCCGTCAAAGAGGTTCTGCGCCGCCGAACCGTGGCCCAGCCCTATCCCCAGGTGCTTCGGTGGCTGCGAAAACTCGAGCGACAATCAAGTTAGCGTAGGGCCAACTATCTCCGCTGCCATGTAGCTCGATCGCACCAGGGGCCCCGACGCGACCGACACGAAGCCCAACTCCCGGCATCGTTCGCCCCAGGTATCAAATGCCTCGGGGGTGACGTACTCCTCCACCGGGACGTGCTCCCTGGAGGGTGCCAGATACTGACCCAGGGCCACGTGCCGGACCCCCACTCCACGGAGATCGCTGAGGGCTGTGTCTACCTCCTCAGGTCGCTCGCCCAGGCCCAGGAGAAGCGCTGACTTGATCTCCAGACCCCGTGACCCCATATATTCGAGGACACGCAGAGACAAATCATAGTCTGTTTTTGGATCCCGGATCGCCTTTGAGAGCCGGCGTACGGTCTCCAGGTTGTGACCCACTACATCGGGTCCAGCGTCCGCTACCACGTCCAGCGCTGCCTCGTCCCCCCCGAGGTCCGGAATCAATAGCTCGATCCGTGTGTCCGGCGCCGCTTCACGGCAAGCGTGCACCACCGCAGCGAAATGATCTGCGCCGCCGTCGGTCAGGTCGTCCCGGGTCACCGAGGTGATCACAGCGTAGCGCAGCCCCAGGCGTCGCACCGCCTCGGCCACCCGCGCTGGTTCGTCTGGAGCCGGGGGCGGAGGCGAGGAGTTAGTACCCACAGCGCAGAAGCGGCAGGCGCGGGTGCACTGGTCCCCGAGGATCATGATCGTAGCGGTGCCAGCGGCCCAGCACTTTGCAACGTTGGGGCAATGTGCCTTCCGGCAGACCGTGTTGAGCCTCAAGTCGCGCAGGACACGGGCGGTCTCCATAAACGGCCCTTCCGCAGGCACGGCGACCTTGAGCCAGGGTGGAAGACGTAGACGAGTCATGGAGCGCCCCTCATCCGAGCCGTGACCGTAAGGGAGCGGCCGTCTGGGAGGCAAAAGCGGGGCCCGTGGGTGTCATGGAACGGTTACGGTGAACGACTCCGAGGTAAGCTGGAAGTCATTCAGGTCACCGCTACCGTCGGCCCAGGTCCCATCGACGACGAGGCGGTAGGTCCCATCGTCGAGGGTCCCTCCCGGGCAGGGGACATTGCGCGCTGTGGCGAAGTCCGCTGTCCAGATCCAATCCCGGGCCACGGAGACCTTGCCAACGTCCTTCCAGGAGGGATCTATTTCCATCTGGAGGACGATCCGATACCACTTCGAATCCACAACCCGCCCATTGGTCGGCAGGGTCAGGTCCGTCCACTCGCCGTCCACCTGCTGCTCGACGTGGACCACTGGGTTACGGGGCCAGGGGTCGCCGCCGAACCACTGAAATGACACCATGTCCCCCGCAGTGACCTCTGACAGCGGCTGCTGCAGGACAGCGGGTGCGCCGTTCGCATTGGCCATTGGCAGGTAGAGGTTCAGGCCCTGGGCCTCGTGGACCTTGAGCGTCTTCTCCTCGAAGCTCAGCTCGAAGGAGGGATTCACGAACTTCTGCGCCACTTCGAGCGCCAAACCAGCGAGGTAGTCGCCCTCCTTTGGCCCCCAGAAGACCATGGAGGGCTCATAGCCCCCGACCATGAAGTCGTACTCGTGCATTAGATAACCGAGGTGGTCCTGGCAGTAACCCCAAATAGCGACATCCTCGATCCCGGTGGCCTCCGCTACCTCAGCGGCCAACTCCACAGCCAGATCGGCGTGGGGCTCACCCGGCAGGGTTACGATCAGGAGATCCCCGAACCGGGCAGCGCTGAGCGCTGTATGGTTGTAGAGGGTCCCGGGGAGAAGCGGAAGACATGCGAGCATGTTGGGATCCTCGCCGGTCTCACCCCAACAGGGCATATCATTCTGGTTGCCACAGAGGCCACCACCGTTCGGGTAGTCGAACTCCCCGGGTGCGTAGCCGATGACATCGCAATCCAGGGGGACCGCGTGGGTAACGCTCCCCACGACCGCGTCCTCCGAGGTCTCGATCCCGTCCCATACTTCGCTGAAGGCCAGCCATGCCCGATATCCAATCGCCTCCATACGTGTGTGATCGTTCGGCACGTCGGGGCATGTGACCGGTGGCGGCTCCACCTCGGGGTCGCCCGGGCCTGCGTCGCCACCCCAGGAGTTCACAAAGAGCACCGGGATCGGCTGCGGCAGGTTCTCTTCAATTTTCTGGGAGATCAGCCCCGGCGCGTCGGCGGACAGCACACCGTCGGCCCAGCCGAACACGGTCCCGTGGATCGCAAAATTCACTACAGCGGCTTTGGGAGTCCCGTCCTCCCGGTCCAGACGAAGAACCCACATGCGGTGGTCCATGAACTCCGGGTTCTCGCAGCGGCGATCTTTGTGACACTCCTCGCAACTCGTGAGGGCGTGACCGATCGCACCGTACTCGAGATCTGCGCGCGCGGAGAGCAGGCAATCCACCACCCGATCGGTGAAGAGATCGTAGAAGAGTTGCCAGTAGAGGTCCGCGGCTACCTCCCACATGTAGTTGGGGCTGAGGCGTCCAGGGCCCAGATGGGTGTGGGTTCCGTTGATCAGGACCTTCCCGTGCATATCCAGGCCCAGCGCATCCGTCAGACGGTCCTCGGTGACCTTGATGATGTCCTGGGTGACCCCGATGACGTCAAGGCTCGCCATGGCAAGGCGATCTTCGCCCTTCTCCACCCAGATCGCCTTGCACGCGATATCTGTGTGCTCCTTGTCCGTAGCGATGAAGAGGCCCACCAGGGGGCTCTTTTTGTAGTCCCCGTTGCCGCTTTGCCCGTAGCCCGCAGTGCTGATGCCGATGGGCGCATCCATCGAGCGCATAGCGGCGCCAACCCGGAGGCGCTCGTCAATCACGACATCGGGCTGGGGTGCTGTGTCCTCCTGAGGAATCGTATCCGCTACGGGCGGGGCGTCCTCTCCCATGTCACACGGGGCGTCCGCTACCGCATCGGGACCGCCCGTATCCGGTGTCCCGTCGCCCCCGGATCCATTGCCGCAGGAGGTGGAAAAGGCCAGGACCATAAAAATCGCTACGAGGTAAAGACTACGCATCGTTATTCCGCCCATATTGGTTGTGTCCAGACGCCCATCTGAGCCTGGGTACTCACCGCCCCCGCGAGGTCGGTTACCCTCAGCCCAAGCAGGAACTGCCCGGGACGATCCGGAAAAAACTGGCAACTGGAGCCCGCACAATCAAGCGCCGCACCCTGCACATATATACTGCCTGTCGGAGCCGCACCCACGCTCCACTCCCACATGAGCCCCTCGCCCTCAGGATCTACGGACGCGCCGCCATCCATGGCAACAGGCTGCCCGACTACGCCATTAATGGCCGTCCCCGCTTCCCCGCTTACAAGAGACAGGGGCGGATCGTTGACATAGCAGACACCCGACGCGGTCCCGCACGCACTGCCGGGAGGGCAGTCCCCGTTATCTCCGCAGGACTTGCCGCACTCGCCGGTGGCTGGATCGCATTCCTCCCCCTCGTGGGAGCAGGGGGCCGCACAGAGGTCGGGCACGCACATCCCGTCCACACAAACCTGGTTGTACATGTTGCAACCCCCCTCGTCGTTACAGGGGGGTGCGTCCTGGCACTGGAGCTGGGTCGGGTGACAGAACTGCCCGGGATCGCATTCGGACGTCTCGGTACACTCGGGCTCACCGCAGGTCCCTTCGAAACAGACCTCCAGGGGGTGCTCGCACTCATAGGTGGACACGCAGGCCAGGGGCTGACAGCGGCGGGTCCCAGGCTCGCACTCCTCGTCGGGCTGGCAGTCCCCATCCCAGGTACACTCGGGAAGCGCACACCAGGCAGTGTCCTCCCGGCAGACCAGAGGGTACGCGCAGTCCGCGTGGCTAGCGCAGTCCGCGTCCGCTGAGGGAGGCGGCGGCACGCAGGCGCGTACTCCATCTCGGATCGCGACGCACAGGAGACCGAAGGCCTGGCAGTCAGCGGTGATCTCACAGGCCAGGGTACACCCGCTCATACCCGCCACTGCGAAGCAGAGCCCTGAGGCGCATTGGTCATCCGCGCTACACTTCTCACCCAGTTCCAGGCTGCCAGGCTCCGCGTCGATCCCCGGCGGCACGTCAGGCGGAATCAGCACCGTGTCCGGGTCGGGCTCAGCCGTGTCCGTCGGTGGATCGACCGTGTCCAAGCCAGGGAGGGTGTCCAAACCGGACGAACGCGTATCCGCACCCCGGGTCGTGTCCACGCCCCCGTTCACCCCGTCGCCGCCGCCGCCGCAGGCTACGAGAGCCAGGGTCATGATCAAGAAAAACCTAAGGGCCATTTCACCGCTCCTAGAAGGGAAAGCACATCTCCATATCGCTGCCGCTTACCATGTACAAGTCACCGAGCGGCGTGATGTTCGCTGAGGGCCAGTCCACCAGGCAGACGTCCCAGTTCCGGTTGGTCTGGTCCAGGTTCTGGGGGCCGAACTCCTGGAGGAGCTGCCCGTAGGAGTAGACCCGGACGATCGCGTTGGAGGAGGAGCCGCCGAAGCCGTCATAGCTGTCGCTATAGTAGTGCAGGAGGACCTTGTAACTCCCGGGCTGTGGCTCGCTCACGTTGATGTTCTCGGGGCCATAGCCGTCGACGTCGTCATAGTCCAGGAAGGGATCGTCCATGACGTCGCCCTGGGTTCCCCAGTCCGGGGCCGGGTTCGAGAAGTAGCAATCCGTGTCGCAGTCGAAGAAGTCCCCGCCGGGCTGGAGCAGGTGGAGGTCCACGTCGCTGGAGTCGGTGTCCCATTCAAGCTCAATGTGGAGCCCGATCTCCTCCATGGGGGGCGGAACACCGACGCCGGCCACGTTGAGCTTGGCCTGGCCCTGGGCCGGGTCGTTGTTATGGAAGAGGAAGTAGCCATTGTCCGGTCCCGCGAGGCCCGGGCTGTAGCTCAGCTCCCAGTCCAAGACCTGGTTGGCCCCGAGCATGGTCTGCCCGACGAACTGCGGCACCATCTGGAACTCGTCGGTCAGGGGCATGCCGAAAAAGGTCGAGCGCTCGATGTCGGTGATCTGCAACACCGTGGACGCAGAGCAGTTGATGATCGAGAAAGGCATGGTCTTGGTGTCACCGCGGACCACCTGACCAAAGTTCAGCGTGGATGGTTGGATCTGAATACAGGGCAGGTCCCCGGTCTTCGGCTGGCTGGTGAAGTGAACCACCACCTCGGGGCTGTCAGGGTCATTGCTCGACACCACCAGGTCAGCAGGTCCGTGGGGGGCCTTCTCCTGGAAAATTACCGAGACAGCGGTGTGCTCGTATGGGTAAATCGTGGCGGGCATCGGGGGCAGCGCCATGAAGGTAAACTCCGGGGACGAGTCCTCGGCCCATGCAACGGAGTTGAGCTTCAGGGGGCCGT
>CAYOTU010000069.1:0-12250 GCA_964406905.1 uncultured Myxococcales bacterium
CAGGTCGATGATCTCAGGGTCGTCGTTGACGTCCAGCATGGGCTCCAGATCGTCGGTGGCCTCTGCTTCATAGCCCGTGTAGTGGACACCCCAGAGCCGTCCCTCGCCGACAGCGCAGGCCCCGGTGCTAGCGGCGGCCATGGTTGTGAAGTAGGCCACCCGGTCAAAGACCAGGGGCTCCCCGGTGAAGACCTCCCCGACATGGAGTTCCAGGAGCCAGTTCACAGCGGCCCGGTAGGCGTTGTCGTGTGTGTCCCAGCGCTCGGTAATGGAAAAGACCCGGTCGGTGAGAAAGCGACCTGCCGGGTTGTCCGGGTTCCCGGTTCCTCCCACCAGGACAAGTTCGCCGCGCTGGTAGCCGATGGCCATAGCGGGACGGAGCTTCACTGGGCGCCGCCGCTCTATCCAGGTGTGGTTGAGCTGGGTGCCATCGTACACATCATAGAACATCTCCACGAACCACTCAGCGGGATCCGGGTTCGTCATGTCCAGACGCCAGATCTGGCCGCACGCGTCCCCGATGAAGGCCCGGGTGATCGAGGCCCCCGGGCTGTCGTCGAACGCGATCACGTCGCCGGTCAGTGGGCAGTCGAAGCCGTCTATGTTGTTGCCGCCGGCCTCCTCATCGATGATAGAATTTCCGCACGCGGACGTGTCGTTGCAGAATTCCCGGATCCGGGCACCCGTAGCCAGATCTACCACGTAGATAGCCTTGCCCGACTCGTGCTCGCCATCGATTGCGCCGCCGCCGCCGAAGATCGCCACGGCCCGTTCCTGGAGCGTTCCCTCCCATTTGAAGAATGCCGCACCCATGGCCGCGGTGCTCTCCGAGGTGCCCAGGAGGGAGAAGTCTGTGGTCGGGGCGCAGCCCGTGGTGTCCCCCTCGAGCTGGTAGCAGAGTTCCGTGTTGGACAGCTCCCAGAGGAACTCGAAATCCTGGGCCTTCGTCACGTTCAGCGCGAAGTAACCCCGGCCGCCCTTGCCGTAGCCCGTCATGAGGATCGAGCGCCAGCGCTTCGCCTCCTCGTCGATGGTGGGGCCGTCGTCCGCGGTGAGTTCCGCCAGGGTCTTCCGGAGGCGCACCTCCCCGATCACGGTATCCCCGTCCAGGAGGTACTGCATCCCCCCGGCCAGTGAGTTGGCCTTGGCCAGGAGGTGCTTCGGGATGAAGCCCCAGAGCTCCTCTCCGTACTCGTCTGCTGTGAGTTCGTCTTCCCAGCGGTCCACCCGGAACGCATGGAGCATCCCCTCGTGGGTGCCCACGAAGAGCACCGTCGGCCGATCAATCACCCCCGGGAGGCTCCGGTAGGCGCGGTAGGACTGCACCGGCACATTGAGGGAGAAGAGGTCCATCTGGATTACGGGATCCGAGTGAACGATCGCACCGAGGCGCGCATCTTCCCTGCGGCTTAACGGATCAGCGCGAAGGAGCCGCATGAGCTGGTTGAAGTACTCCGACTGGTTTGTGGCCACCAACGCGTCCCCGAGGACGAGCCCGGTGTAGACCTTCTGGCCGTTGCCAAGGTTCAGGGGGTCCAGACGCGGGAGAATTCCCTCCGTGGGCACCCCCAGGAGGTCAGGCGTCATCAGGCTGTTATCCGCGTTCACCTCCTCGAGGAGCCCATCGAGTTGGGTGTAGATCAGCCTGGGCTCGACCCGCGCGTTCAGGGTGTCGTCCAAGGAGAAGATCTCGCAGAGAGAAGCGCCGTCTCCCGCTACCCAGCCGGCGGGTTTGCACGCTTCCTCGCATCGGTAGACGTACTGATCGAGATGTCCCCGTTCGTCGAGGGGGGAGGCGGCGCCGCTGAAGGACCCGAAGAACTGGTACTGCTTGTCGTCGAAGTTGAGGGTCCGGTTGGTGAAGACGCTGCGGGTGCGGGCGGGGCGGTTGCCCTTCAGCTCCACCAGGATCTCCCCGAGGGCCGCGGTGAGCTGGGCCTGGTCGTCCGCAACGAAGACCCCGTCGGTGCCCCCGGCCACAGCGATAGCGTCAAGGATGAGGAGCGCCGTGGTATCCGCCTGGAGGGCCACCACGTAGACCTTGATGCCCGCCTCGTAGAGCGCCAGCGCTGCCTCGGTCGGTGTCGAGTAGAAGGAACTCCAGTACGCGGTCAAGGGCTCCCCGTCCGCTACGAGGATCACCGCTCGGCTCCTGCAGTCGGAGTAGGGGTCCCCTTCATCGTTGCCCTGGCCCTGGCCCTGGTCGGGCCCCGGGTCGAAGTCCTTGACTCGGTCGTCATGGTCGAAGAGGTACAGCGTATCCTCCAGGAGGGGTGCGGTGGGGGTGACCGAGTAGGGCCGCGTCGCCAGGATCTCGTCCTGGACATTGTCGTTGTTGGCCTGGATCTCCTCCAGGGTCTCCTCGGACTGAGGCACAATCATGGCCCCGAAGGTTGCGCCCTCGTTGCGCGCACCCAGGTTGGTGCCGGACTTGTCCTCGCCGTAGCTGAAGCCCCCGGAGCTGTCGGTCATCATCAAGGCATTCGAGTCGAAGGTCATGAGCCCGAACTTCACCGAGTCTCGGTGAAGGTCCAGGAGGCCGTTCATGTTCTGCTCAGCGCCCTCCGTCACAAACCCCCGGGGGATTCCGTGGGGCTCCGAATACCAGGAGTCCTCCTTCAGGTTCGTGTTGGGGCGATCATGGAGCTGGCACCAGTAATTATTGAAGCTCCCCGTGAGGACCTCCACCGCAAGGGCCCAGCGGCTCTTCTCGTAGTCGAATCCGGTCTGGTAGGACAGGTGGCAGGTCGGGAGATGCTCGGCCCCGGCGCCCTCCGTGGTGTATTCCATGCTGCCCGAGGTGTCCAGGAGGATGAGCACCAGGGGCTTTGCGTCGGTCTGAGGCGAGTCGGCCAGACCTGTAGCGGGCGCACCACAGACCGCGGCCAGCGCGACGAGGGCCGCGAGCCTTCGAAGGGGTCGTGCTGATGTCCAGGTCCTCATGCCATTCGCCTCACAGCCCGCACGGGAACGGGCCCAGGTAGATGTGGGAGATGAATCGCCGCTGGGTGGCGTGCACCACCGAGTTGGGATCATCCGGGTTAATGTTCCCCGTCCCCAGGAGCCCGTCCGCGGTCATTGTGTATTTCCGGTAGCAGAACCCCGCCATGGAGAAGCCCGGGACTCGCTTTGTGTCCACCGGGTCGGAGAAGTAGGTGATCCAGAAGGTGTCTGTGTCGTCGTGGAACTCCGGGCCAAAGGCCCCCAGGTCCCCTTGTTCCAGGTGATCCAAACCGTAGAAGTCCGTGTTGATGTCATTCATCCGTACGATGAACGAGTTGGTCTGGAGAAAGGACAGGAACACGTTCTGGTCCTTGGCCGCCTGGGCCACCGGCGCAGCCAGGCCCGCCTCCCCCAGGAAGTATCCCTGCTTTGCGATGCGCTGGTTTCCCGCCGCGTGCAGCTCGTAATTGACCTGGTGTACCGCCAGCATCCCCAGCGCGGCCAGGGAGAGGATCACCAGGAGCGCGATGAGGAGCACGCTTCCCCGCTGGTTTTTGCTCCGGCGGGCCATCATGGACCTCCGGAGTTCAAGTTGCGGGCCAGCAGAGAGCTGAGCCCCATCTTGCAGGCCAGGGACAGGGTCCGACAGGAGCCCTGGAGTTCGTCGTCCAGGTCATAGGCCTCGATGGGCATGAAGGCTCCCGAGCGTGGACTGAACAGGTGGCTTGGGTCTTCCTCGCTTCCTCGGAGGGTGAGCTTGACCGTCATGATCCGAAGGGTCTCCGGCGTTGCGTTGGCCGTGTCGTTGAGCACCCCGGTGTTTGCACCGGAGAGCACGTCGGTCACCAGGGGGTAGTATTGCATCAGGGGCACGGCCGAGGGGCCGCTGATGTCGAAGCCGAAGTCATAGAACTGGAGGTCCGTCGCGTAGTCCGCTATGACGAGCTGGGTCCCGCTCATCACCGTGTCGCCGTCGATGTCCAGCTCTTCCCGGATAAGGTCGGTCTTGAGCGGTTCATCGTTATCGTTCGTGGGTGCGTTGGAGCGGATGTCGAACGCGATGCGGTACCGCACGAAGCCGGCCACGTTTACTTCGAGGCCTTCCCCGAGGCCCGTGATCCCGCAGCGGTTGCCCCCACCGATCCGGGGCACGTTCTGGGACAACTCCACGTAGGTCCCCGTAGCGCTTGCGTACTCCACATCGATGATAGGGAGCATCACCTCGAACTGGTCGCGCGTCACGATGCGCAGGTAGCGGTTCGGCTTGACGCAGGTGGCCCCGCAGAAGATCCGGTCGAACTCGAGCTTGGTGGTGGGGAAGTTGGGTGTGGCCTCGAAGTAGACCAGGTCTCCCACGATGCCCGTGGTCCGGTAAACCTGGCCGCTGAAGAAATCGCCGAAGAGGGTGATCGAAGACGGCTCCAAGTTAACGTTGATGCCGGGGAGCACCACGGGGAGCACCACGTTCCCGTCGTCGTTGGCCGCGATGGTCACCGCGCGAAGATGGGCCGACGGCGGCGGGCAGATATTTGAGTCCACCAGGGAGTTGGGCGTGGCCAGGAAGCCCGCACGCCGGATGTCCCGCTTCAGGTGCTCCAGGCCGAACCGCAACCTGTCCTGCATGGTCATCACCTGGTTCTCAACCCGGAATGCGAGGACCGACTTGTTGTAGATCATGTACACACCGGCGACCAGGATCGTGGCCAGGGTAACGGTGACCAGGACCTCCACCATGGTCAGGCCTCGGTCGCTGCGACGTGTTCTTTCGGCCGAGTTCATCTAGGGCCCCGTCGATGCGCCGAATACGTTGCGCATCACCGTGGCGGGGATCGTGATGGACGAAACCCGCGCTGTGTCGCTGAACATGGTCATCGGGCAGTTCGCGTACGCCGTCTGGGTCAGGTTTCCGCGCATCCACATGACCCGGACGTCGACCCTGAGCAGGTAGTCCGACAAGATCCAGGTGAGTCTGTAGAACACGCAGTATCGCTTGTTCCGTTCAGGTGGAAACTCGTTCATCACCCCCGCGTCCCGTTCCAGGGACATGGACGCGTAGCCGAGGCTGCCCACCCGAACGTCTGTGTTAGGACTCAGCATGGCGGGGACCCAACCGCTCCCCCCACCGGTGGTCGGAATCCCCGCCGTGCTGAGATAAGGGAACCGCGTTGCGTTGCCAACGGTCTCGCCGTCCGCGGTCCATTCGATCGCATCGGATCGTATCAACTCGATTACGTGCTCTGCCAGGTTCGTGGCCTCGGTCATGTTCCGCGCGGTGGCCACCGCGTTGATCGTGCTGATCTGGAGGTTGATGATCGCGATGAAACCAATTGAAGTCAGGGTCAGCACCAGCAAGATCTCCGCGAGGGTGAATCCCCCGGTACGCGTTCCTGTTTGCAGGGCCTTCAAGGCTGCTCCACCCGGGGGATCCCGTTGTAGGGGACCACCACCACCCGCTCCATGTTGGACTGTGGCCCGAGGAGGTTCAGGTGGAACAAGGCCTCCCCTGCTCCATAGCCCGGGGTCGGGTCCAGGGGGGTGCCCCCAAGCAGGGCCGAGGAGATCTGCATCACCCGCCCGTCGGGCTTGAAGCAGAGGCCCCGGTAGTCGCTCTCGGACTGGGGGATGATCCCGGTCGGTTCGACCGCTGAGATTTTGACCCAGGGATGTTC
Source organism: uncultured Myxococcales bacterium (assembly GCA_964406905.1). Taxonomy (GTDB): domain Bacteria; phylum Myxococcota_A; class UBA9042; order CAIXZC01; family CAIXZC01; genus CAZNWW01. The sequence continues at coordinate 5,613 of CAYOTU010000069.1, forward strand.
CGTGGTGAAGTCCACGTCCCGCACAAACTCCACCGGCTTGAAGCCACCGGTAACCGTGAAGTTTGTCACGTTGCACAAGGTGCCCCAGCCCTCGGTGACGATGACCCGGCCCAGTTTCGGGTCCTCGGCTTCGAACACCTGTACCCGATAGGCCCGATTTCGAGATGCGGCCTGGGAGCGTGCGAACTCGATCTGGTTCACGAAGGAGTCCAGAGCACGGGCAAGCTTCAGGTGGGACATTCCGGATCGGATGGATGGGATCGAGATCGCACCGAGCATCACGATGATCGCGAGCACGGCCATGGCCTCGACCAAGGAGAACCCGTGTTGCACGGGCCGAATGGGCCATCGAATCCGTTTTGTCCGCAACTGAGGGGTCACGCTTCCCTCCATAAGCCAGATCGAGCCGCCGGATATGATATTAGCAATTCTCATGCCAACGCCCCGCCCCCGCTTTTCTCCCGATCCGACTCCCCTGCAGGATGAAAATTTTGCGGGGCGTAGCAAAAATTTCGTCCCAATTAATAACACAGGAGCGCGCGATGATAAAAAAGCGCGTCGCAGTTCAATCATGCACGGGGTTTGCCAGTGCGGGTTCGTCCTGGAAGCGGTTGCGGATCTCCATGAAGCCCCGGTGGTGCTTCATAAAGACCCTGACGATCGTCGGATCGAACTGGGTCCCGGACGCACGCACGATCAGCCCCGCAGCCTCCAGAGGGGAGATGGCGGCCTTGTAGCAGCGCACTGTGGTCATGGCGTCGTACACATCCGCCAGGGTGCAGATCCGGGCTTCCAGGGGGATCTGGGCCGCCTCGAGGCCGTTCGGGTAGCCCCGGCCGTTGTACCACTCGTGGTGGCTCAGCGCGATGTTTCGGGCCATGACGTGGACGTTGGCCGCGGTGAGGAGTTCGTAGCCGAAGGTCGTGTGATGCTTCATCTCATTGAATTCTTCGGTGGTGAGCTTGCCACGCTTTTTCAGGATAGCGTCGGGCAGGCCGACCTTGCCCACGTCGTGCAGGGACGAAAAATGGCGGATCCGTTCCACCTCCACCGACTCCAACCCCAGCTCACCTGCCAGGAGCGCGCTGTATTCGCAGACCCGCCGGATGTGCGCGCCGGTGTCCTCGTCGTTCATGGACGCTGCCCTCTCCAGCGCGGCCACCACTCCCACGGTGGTCTCCTCCAACTCCCGGGAGCGCTTGTCCGCCAACTCCTCGAAGCGTTGTCTGTCTTCCAGGATCTGATCGGTGTAGGCCTTGAGCCGGAGGGATGCCCGGACCCGGGCCCGTAGCTCCCCGCCGTGGACCGGCCGGTAGATGATGTCGTCCGCGCCCACTGAGAGCGCCTGGACCTTTTCGTCCACCTGGAGGTAGGAGCTGGCCACCAGGATCACCGGCGTTTGAGCGAGGGCCTTGTCCTGCTTGACGCTCTGGCAGAGTTCGAAGCCCGAGAGGGGCGGCAGCTTTACTTCCGCGAGGATCAGGTCAGGGCGGTCTTTTTGGATTCGCTCCAGGCCTTCCATGCCGTTTGTCACCGGCGTGACGTGATAGCCGAAGGGACTCAGGTACCCCATCAGTTCCCGAACCAGATCTTCGTCCGGGGAAAGCACCAGTAGGCTGAAGCTGGTCAGATAGTGCATGTCGGACATCGAGATCCCCCACCAACCTTGAAGGTAAAGATAACGGATTTCGGGGTCGCTGTCCACTGACCCCGCTGCGCTCAGGCGGCGCGGTAGCCCCCCGCGGCGGGGGTCACCCGGGCCTGCTCCACCAGCAGGTCCAGGTGCTGACGGAGCATTCGGGTCTCCCACTCCCGATAGATCGGCGCGAGGTTCTTCGGGAAGGACCTGATCAGGAGTCGGTCCCCGACCAGGTCATCCAGGGAGCGGGGCGCGTCCTTGAGGGCTCCGACGATTCGCTCGTCCCGCTCGTCGAGCACAGCCAGGAAGCGGTCGATCGCCTCACGTATGCCTTTGCGAAGCACCCCGAGATGGCTCGACACCAGGAGCTTCGGCTCGTAGGACCGGATCAGGAGCAGGGAGGCCCGGTAGTCCTCCAGGTTCGACTCCCGGTGTACATAGAAGGGCCCCGCCGGCCCCAGATCGATGTCAAAGGCCAGGAGGGTCTCCGTGGTTTCTTCGTAGAAGCAGTGGTGGTCCACCGTGTGCCCCGGGGTGTGGATGGCGTCGAGCTTGAGCGTCTCCAGATCCAGGCTGGTCTGGCCGTCGTAGGTGTGGGTATACCCCACATCCCGGAACCCCAGGACCTTGCTCTGGAGCGCCTTCCAGATCGCTCTGGCCTCGGGGTTCGCTACGAAGCGCTCCGCCAGCGCGTCCAGGTTCCCGAAGGTCTCCTGGGACTGGGACGGTATGAAGATCGGACGGCCGTCAAAGAGGAAGAGCCCCGAGAGATGCCCCGGATGCGCGTGGGAGGCTATCACCACGTCCACTGGGTGGTCCTTGCGGAATCGCTGCATCACCTGGCGTCCCGCGCCCGCATCGAAGAGGACCCGCCGCTCCCCCTCCACGTAGATAGCGTGGGAGTAGGGGTAGCGGCCCTGGTTCATGCCGGGGACGATGTGGATCTTCTTTGTTACGGGGTATAGCTCCATTCAGTCTCTGTCCTCTCGCTCCACCGTCAGGGTACGCAGTCGGTTGATCGCGGCTGCCACCTCGAAGCAGCGAGCCGCAGCGCGGTCGCCGAAGCTCTCCCGTGTGAGGCTGTCGAAGCCCCCGGTAGCGAACGCGGCCAGGGCCTCCTCTACAAGGGTAGGGAGAGCCCGTCGGCCGTCGGCCAGGTGGCGATGGATGTAAAGCAAGACGTCAGCGATGAAGCGGGTCTGAGAGTCCACGACGAGCTGCTCCACCCCGCTGAGTTTGATCTCCTCCTCCCCGAAGAGGATCGCCCGGGTTTCGAGGGATTTGACCTTCTCGGAGCGGCGCCCCTTGCTGGGGTCGAAGGAGTGGGCCAGCACCAGCCGGGATGCTGGGTCGAGGCCCTCGAAGTCCCCCTCCCGGACCCGTCCGGAAGGAAGTTCCATGCAGATGGCCTTTGCCTGCGTGGTCACGTCCAGGGGACGATATTCCTGCATCTGGACCACGTGGTCCGCCACGTCGAAGTAGTCCCCGGAGCCGCCAAGGACCAGCAGGGTCGAGACACCCCGCCGTCCGTAGAGGCCCCGGACCTGATCGATGAAGGGCACGATGGGCTCGTTCTCCCGCTTCACGAGGCGTTGCATCCGGTGATCCCGGATCATGAAGTTGTTCGCGGAGGTGTCCTCGTCGATGAGCAAGGCCCCCGCGTCCATCTCCAGTGCCTCCATGATGTTGGCCGCCTGGCTGGTGGAGCCGCTCGCGTCGTCTGTGGAGAAGGACGCTGTGCTCCTTCCTCCGGGCAGCTCCCTGATGAAAGGGGAGATGTCCAGACTCTCCACCCGCCGGCCGTCCTCGGCTCGGATGGCCACAGCGTTCGGCGTGGTCACCACCAGCTCGCGTCCGTCTCCGGGGACGTGGTTGTATACGCCGAGGGAGAGGGCCGCCAGGAGGGTGGACTTGCCGTGATATCCGCCCCCCACGACCAGCGTGACGCCCGCTGGGATCCCCAGGCCCGCCACCAGGCCCCGGTGGGGCAGGTCCAGCTCCACCCGCAGGCCCTCCGGGACCGGGCCGAAGGGGATCGCACCCCGGTCCATGGGGCGAGGATCCACCCCGCTGCGGCGGGGCAGGATCGCTCCCTCGGCCACGAAGGCCACCAGTCCTGCGGGCTGTAGCGCGGCACGTGCCGCATCCGCATCCTCCACGGCCTCGACCTGGCGTCTGGCCCGGTCCACGAAGTCGAGCCCCGGGGCCAGGGTCCGGGTGGCCGCGGTGGGCACGTCCCCGCCCAGCATTTCCCAGGCCTCCCGGCCCAGGACCCGCCGCCCCGCGGCGGGCAGCCCCGCCTTGAAGCGCAGCTCCACTGCCTCGGTGGTCACCACGCAGGAGGATCGGGGCAGGATCTCCTGTCCTGGCGCGTCCACGGTGAGTCGGCCCGAGCTCCCGCTGCCCCGGGAATCCCCGCCGTCTAGAGCCCAGCAGAAGATCCGGGTCAGCAGGTCCCCCATCGCGACCCGACGGAGCGGTGTCTCCACGAGCGCGGGGGAGATCCAGGTGCGGTCCAGGGGTACCCGCAGGGCCAGGCGGCTGGGCAAGGCGAAGGGATCCCCCTGGACATGGTCCACGCGTAGTTCCATCTCTCCGGCTTGGTAGGAGCCCTGTAGGTCCTTATAGGCCCTGTACCCCCGGCCGTCGATGCGTTTGAGGGTTTGACGCAGTGTATCCATAAGTCCCCGGCTTTGCGGAGGTGACCCGATGTTTGTAGACGAAGCGGTCAGTTTCGGCAAGAACTCTATTGTGATCCAGCGTGGCTACCGCGCGATCCCGCGCTTCTTTTTTGTCTCATGGTGGGGTTTGCGGGGGGCGGGGCGGGGACGTGTCGGGGTCTCGGCGGCATTGCCGGTGGTGGTGGCGGAGATCGCCAGGATCATCATTCCGCCCTTGTGCCGGTGCCCTGCCTGAAAGAACAGGCCCCCGTCCCGGATTCGGATCAAGGTTTTCACCCCGGGCATCTCCATGGAGACCTTGATGAAGTTCCCCTGGTTTCCCAGGTAGGTGAGTCGTAGCCAGGTTCCGTCGGGGAGGGGGATCTCGCCCCGTTTGCCCCGGGCGATCTTCATGGAGCGGGTGTCGAGGAGGTCGAACGCGCCGTATCTGGCTCCAAAGCTTTTCGTCAGGTAGCGTTTGAGCGGGTCGCGGATGGCGGAGTCCACGCCGCCATCCCCATTCTTCGCCAGGATCACGCGCACCTTGCAATGCGCCACGGGCTCAGCGGCCCGGGCCTCTCCGCGGTGGACGAGGAGGAGCAAAAGGAGCAGGAGCGGCAGAAACCGCCCCAGACGAGGGAACCGGCGGTTCATATCACACCATCCTCCCCGGCCGCCGGCTCCTCCTGGAGGTGCCAGACGATGGCCGGCGTGTCGGCCTCTGGGTCCACGTCCACGATGACGATCCCCTGATCGACATCTGTGGAGTCCACGTACAACTCGTTGCGGCGGAACGCGCGCTCGGGCTCTGCGTCCCGGCGTCGCCCTGTCGCTGCAAGGTCCCGGTCCTCCGGCGCCTGGTCCGGCGTAAAGGCGGGGATCTCGCCGGGGAGGGCCACCTGATCCAGGTGTGCCGGTGCGGGCGCAGTGTCGGTTCGGTCCGGGGTGGCCAGGACCATGAGCACCGCGGCTATGGCCACCGTGGCCACCGCAGCCGCCACCCCTGCGGGCGCCAGCGGGGAGGTGAGGCCGAGGCGCAGACGCTCCAACCAGCCGCGAATTCCCGCGGCCCAGGAGCCACCCTCGGCCCGCGCTGCATCGATTTCCGCAATCCGGGCCTCGACGCCCTCCCAGACCGAACGCTCGCTGGCCCCACGGAGATCCTGCTGGAAAACCTCCCATACCAGAGCCCTCATGCGTAGGAGCCGTTCGTACTCTGCTCGGCAGTCGTCGCACCCTGTCAACTCGGTTTCGACCCGGGCCTTCTGGTCCGGGGACAGCTCGCCGTCCACGTAGGCGCTGATGAGCTTCCTGATCTGTTTGCATTCGCCTTTCATGGCTCCACCTCGTCGTCTCGGCAGCTCAGATCCCCTTCTCCAGGTACTTCGTGAGGACCCGCTGCATATTCTTCCGTGCATGAAACAGTCTGGACATCACCGTCCCGATCGAGATCCCGAGTACGTCCGCTATCTCCTGGTACGCCAGCCCCTCCACCTCCCGCAGGATGATAATCTGCTTGTGCTTCGGGGAGAGCCGCTCCAAGGATTGGTTGACCTTGCCGACCAGTTCCTCCCGGAGCAGGCGCTGCGGGGGGGGCTCCGCAGGTTTCCCAACTGGGATCTCCACGTTTACGGAACCCTCGTGTCGCCGGGCGTCGTCGTACTCGACCTTCACCCCCCGCCGCTTGCGGATAAAATCGATGCAGAGATTGACCGTGATCCGGTACATCCACGTGTAGAGGCTCGATTTCCCCTCGAAGGAGCCCAGATGCCGGTATACCTTCACGAATACTTCCTGGGTGAGGTCCCATGCCTCCTCCCGGTCCCGGATCATTCCAACGACGATCCCGTAGATCCGGCGCTCGTACTTCTGCACCAGCCTGCGGAATGCGTCACGGTCACCCTCCTTGCACCTGGCAACGAGGACTTTGTCATCGGTGTCCAAACTGAAACTGCCTCCGACAACACGGCAGGGGCCAGACGCCGCCCCCTCTTGTTCATTCAAATCCAAGGCGGAGTCTAGTCGATTTCCCCCAGCGCGGCAAGCGGGGCTCTTGGGAGCGAAAGTTGCTTGGAACATTCGATTCAAGTGCTATATTTGTGGAAGGGAGAAACCACCAGGGAGGTGTATATGAACATTGAGGTCGTCGCCAGAGACGTGGAGGTCACTGCTGAGCTGCAGGATCGCCTGGAGCGCAAACTAGAGCGGATCCTCGATCGGAGGAACAAGGAGTTGCCCGTACGAGTGCTTTTTGAGGAGACCCGGGGCCGGTTCAATGCCCACATCTCCATGCACATCTTCGGCAAGGAGGTCTTCGGACAGGCAGCGGAGAAGAACCT
>CAYOTU010000070.1:0-12171 GCA_964406905.1 uncultured Myxococcales bacterium
GTTTGAATTTTGTGACGATCATGTCCTTGACAGCCTTCATCTCAACAGCCCCGGACGCGGTCAGGTACGCGCCCAGCATCACCATATTCGCTGCCTTTGGGGTGCCGCATTCCTTGCCTACGTCGTTCGCTGGGATCTTGATCTGCGTCACGTCGTCCCGGTCCAGAGCCACGTTTACCAGGGAGGTGTTGATGAGCACCAGGCCCCCCGGACGCACAGCAGGGCCGAAGCGTTCGAGGGAGGGGTTGTTCATCACGATGCACGCGCCGGGGGCCGGTACCACCGGTGACGCTATGGGCTCGTCCGAGATGACCACCGTGCAGTTGGCGGTGCCGCCGCGCATCTCCGGCCCATAGGAGGGGAGCCAGACCACCTGATAGCCCGCGTCCATGGCCGCGTATGATATGAGCTGGCCCGCCAACATCACACCCTGGCCGCCGAAGCCTGCAATTACCACTTCGTTTTGCATGGTTAGATGACCTCAGCTGAAGTAATAAGTCGGTCTGAACGGCCCCAGACGCCGATCTCGGCGTTGCTCCAACTCGAAGTGGCTCTACCACGACATCGATGTAGCATCTTGACCTCGACGCCTGTTGCTCGCTCAGACCGCATCATCATTTGCGCCGAGGTCATCTGATTATCTCCTCAGGAGTCTTGTGCTCGCCCAGCGGGTAGTAGGGCAGCATGTTCTCCTCAAGCCAGCGCATGGCCTCCACCGGGGTCAACCCCCAGTTGGTCGGGCAGGTGGATAGAACCTCCACCAGGCTGTAGCAGGTCCCCGCCGCCTGGTACGCGAAGGCCTTCTTGATCACCTTCTTGGCGTTTACCTGTTCCTTGGAGTTGTGCATGGACACACGGGCGATGTAGCCGGGGGTCTGGAGGGTCGCCAGCAGCTCAGCCACCCGGAGGGGCATCCCCACCATAGCTACGTCGCGTCCCTTCGGGGAGGTCGAGGTGCGCTGGCCCGGCATGGTGGTGGGGGCCATCTGGCCACCGGTCATGCCGTAGATGGCGTTGTTGACGAAAATAGTTGTGATCTTCTCGCCCCGGTTCGCCGCGTGGATCATCTCCGCTGTGCCGATGCTGGCCAGGTCTCCGTCTCCCTGGTAGGTGAAGACGATCAGGTTCGGGCGCACCCGCTTCAGTCCTGTGGCCATGGCCGGAGCGCGACCGTGGGCCGCCTCCTGGAAGTCCACGTTGAAGTAGTTGTACGCCAGCACCGAGCAGCCAACCGGTGCGATTCCCACGGTCCGTTCGGCGAGCCCCAGCTCGTCCAGGACCTCGGCCACGATCCGGTGGATCACCCCGTGGGTACATCCCGGGCAGTAGTGGGTGATGTTGGTGCTCATGGAGTCGGGACGCTTGAATACGGTCTCCGCCATGACTAGCTCCTCCCCGCTATTTCGAGGATCGCCGCGGTCACGTCCCCTGGGGTGGGGACGATGCCGCCGGTTTTGCCGTAGTGCTCCACCGGAACGACGCCCTCCACCGCGGCCCGTACGTCGTCCACGAGCTGGCCCATGGACATCTCCACCGCGATGACCTGCTTCGTCTTCTCCGCCAGCTCTCGGAGCCTGGCACGGGGGAAGGGCCAGACCGTCACCGGCCGATGAATGCCGACCTTGAGGCCCTTGGACCGTAGTTCATCAAGAGCGGTGATGCAGATGCGGGCCATGGTGCCGTATGAGACGATGAGGACGTCGAGTTCGTCCTCGATCCCTTCCTCCACGTAGCGGATCTCGTTGGCCTCCATCTCCCGGTACTTGGCGGCGAGCTTCCGGTTGTGCGCGAAGTTCTCCTTCGCGTCGAGGAAGAGGGTCTTCACCAGGTGCTGTTCCCGGCCCTTGCGGCCCGTGGTGGCCCAGGCTTCATGCCCCTTGATCTCCCGGTCCTCCCGGGGCGCGTCGGGCAACTCGACCGGCTCCATCATTTGGCCGATCATTCCGTCCCCGATCAGCATCACCGGGTTCCGGTACTTCTCCGCCAGATCGAAGGCCATCATTACGTGGTCCACCGCCTCCTGCACCGACGAGGGTGCGAGGACGATCATCTTGTAGTCGCCGTGGCCCGCGCCCTTTGTGGCCTGATGGTAGTCCGACTGGCTCGGCAGGATTCCGCCCAGCCCCGGTCCGGCCCGCATGATGTTGATGAACACCGCGGGCAGCTCCGCCGCTGTTACGTAGCTCATCCCCTCAGCCATGAGGCTGATACCCGGGCTCGACGACGAGGTGAAGACCTTCATCCCTGCCGCGGCCGCGCCGAAGATCATGTAGCTCACAGCGACTTCGCTTTCCCCCTGGAGGAAGGTCCCTCCCACCTCGGGCATGCGCTTCGCGAGGTACTCGGCCACTTCGGTCTGAGGTGTGATCGGGTAGCAGAAGTAGGCCCGGCAGCCCGCCATAATCGCTGCCTCGCCGATGGCCTCGTTGCCCTTCATCAGTTTGCGTACCATCCGGGCCTCCTAGTACTCGAAGGGGTGGTACTGGGTCCCGCTCAGCGTGATCTCTATAGCCACGTCCGGGCAGGTGATTGCGCAGAGCCGACAGCCCAGGCAGTCCCAGGGCCGTGCCCTGTGAGAGAAGTAGTAGCCCTTGGCGTTGATCTCCCGGGACATCTCCAGGACGTTCTGCGGGCAGGCCTCGATGCAGAGGCCGCAGCCCTTGCACCGCTCCCGATCGATGGTGACTTTCGGCATGGAATTTCTCCTATGGTCCGAAGAGCGGCCGCGCCGGGGGCGGGCCCTCGTCGGCCGTGACACCTTCCCGCAACCAAGGGGGCAGCAGCGTCCGGTCGATGGCCAGGACCGGTAGACCGAACTCAGCCTCGATGGCCTTTGCCAGCTCCCGGGGTGCGGTGATGAACTCCAGGGGCAGCCCCGCGTCCGTAGCGACCGCGCGGGCAAGCTCCAGCCCCTCCCGGATTACCGCTGCGTTGGTCCCTTCCATCATGTGGGTGTTCGAGACAAAGCCAGTCACCCTGAGCCGCGCCGCGCCCTCGATCTCCCCCTGGACCCGGCGGCAGCCTTCCACCGTATCTGAGAAGGGGCGCTTCGCGTTGAGCACCATAAGCACCCGATGCCCCCCGCTGTCCAGGGAGTTCGACAGGGAGCCCAGAACCCGTGCCCCCACGTCGTCCCCTCCCACGTCCAGTATGCCGTAGGAAGTCGCCGCCTCCAGGTAGGCCCGAACCTGGGGTACCAGGATCGGCAGGTCAGCGTTCCGTAGCTGTCCCCCGGGGGCCACAACACGGATTCCCCGGGACTCCAGGAACTCCATGGCCTCACGGCTGCGAAAGTAGGGATTCACCAGGTCCAGGTCTACCAGGGTCACGTCTCGGCCATCGCCGCGGGCGACGAGGGCCAGGTTCACCGCTACTTCGCTCTTGCCGCTTCCAAAGTGTCCAACGATGAGGGTGGCTTTTTCCTGGCCGAGCAGCATCCGTGCCTCGATATCAGCGGGCGCCTGATGGCCCCCGTCCCTGGTCAGCGAAACGCACGCTAACAAAGCCCTCAGATGGTTGCAAGCGCTTTGTCCCTGCGGCTACATACCCGTAGGGTATGGAAGGAAGACCGTCTCGATTCCGAGATCCGCCTCGATGCGCGCTGCCACGGCCTTCACCCCGAAGGTTTCCGTTGCGTAGTGGCCCCCGAAGACAAGGTTTGCGCCCCAGTCTTCGGCCAGTGCGTGGAGCTCGTGCCCGGCCTCCCCTGTCAACATAAGGTCAGCGCCGGCCCGCAGCGCGGAGAGCACGTCGGGGCCGCCGCCGCCGCCGGAGAGCACAGCGACCCGCCGCACCTCGGCCGGGCCGAAGGGCAGAAGTTCAGCGGGGCCGTCCAGGGCTCCGCGGATCCGCTCCACGAGCTGGTTTCGGTCTTCGGGTTTGTCCAAATCTCCCCACCAACCCACAGCGAGGCCCCGGTAGTCCCCGAAGCGTGCCCGCGGCGTTACGCCCAGCGCGTCCAGAAGCTGCGCGTTATTCCCGAGGGTCGGATGGACGTCCAGGGGCAGGTGGCTCCCGTAGAGGGCCAAGTGGTTTTCGGTGAGGAACGCGACCCGCTCGTACTCCGCACCGGTCCAGGGGAAAGCGTCACCCCAGAAGAGCCCGTGATGGACCACCAACAGCCCGCAGCCAGCGTTTGCGGCTGCTCGGAAGGTCGCCAGCCGAGCGTCCACCGCAATCCCGACCCGCACAACGTCCCAGTCGCCCCCGACCTGGAGTCCGTTGATCGCCAGATCCCCCAACGGCTCCGCGTGCAGCAGGCTGTCCAGATGTGCAACGATCTTTGACAACTTCATAGGAATCACCTCCAGCAATTGATTGAGTCTATGATGTCAGTCCTCTCCTTGCAAACCATGCCAGGGGTGCTATCAAGGTATGGTGAACACCCCGACTCCACGGAGACATAGATGAACCAACGCTTTTTCTTCCCCCTGGTCCTTGTTCTCCTTGCTGCCTGCGGCCCAGCACATTCCCATGGGGGCGGCGTTCTGCATGCGGACGCACCCCTCGTTACCCGGCTCCCCGGGGAGCCGCCTCCCGGTTTTCCCGGGGGCGGCAGCGAGGAGCGCGAGGACCTCTGGGCTTTGATGGAGGATCCAGCCGAGGTGTCAGCGGTGGACCTCGCAGCGCTCCGGGAGAGAGCCGCTGGCGCTGACAGCGAGCACGGGGTGATTCTCCTGGCAGTCGCTGACTGGTTGGAGCTGGCCGCGCACCGGTCCCCGGATCCCTGTGATCGGGCCTTTGCGGCCCGCCAGCGCCAGGAGCTGCGGCGTCTCCGCGCACTCTTTGAGGAGCATCGTCGTCCGGATCTGGCCATGTTCGACCGGATTCGGGAGCTGGTCGTGGATGGCGCCCTCATCCCGGAGGCCTTGGCCGACCTCGCTGCCTGGGCCGAGAAGCCGGACCATCGGTGGATTCGGCGGGAGGCCCTGGGCCGCGCGCTCGTGGCCCTCAAGAGCCGCTTGGACCAGGTGGACCTGCTCCTCACCGTCCCCCTCTGCGAGTTCTATTTCACGGACCTTTTTGCGGAGGTCGAGGTTGACCGTAGCGAGGGTGCGCACGAGCGCAACGCTTCCCGTCTGTTCGAGGCCTGGATTGCGGCCGGTGCGTGCCTTGATCGGGCCCCGGTCAGCGTCCTGACGGATCGGGTGGTCTCCGCTGTCGCGGATGGCGAAGGCGGCCCCATGGGGGTACTTGAGGCCATGAGCGGCCTCGCGGGCCAGCTTGCGCTCTCAGCCCTTGATGGCCAGACGGGGGATCTCCCGGTGGTCCTCGGAGAGGTCACCGAAGCGCTCCGTCGCCTGCGCACCGGCCTCGGCAACGAGCGGGAGGAGCGGGTCCTCCACGCGTCCCTCGGGGTTTTTGCGGGGGTCGCAGAGCTGTTCCAGGGCCGTGCAGCGGAGGCCCTCCAGGAGATCGGCGCCGCAGCGGATCTCCTGGATCATCTGGCGTCTGAGCCTGCGGCCGATGACGCACCCGAACTCCTGCGCCTAGCGCCAGCCCTCCGTGGTGGCGCCCTCGCGGCGCTGGCGCTCCTCCAGTGGATCACCGACCAGGGGGGGCTGGCCGCGGGGACCCTCCAGCGCCTCGACGCGACCATCCAGGGAGATCTCTCCGCGCTCTTCCGTTACCTGGACACGCGGGATCACTCTGCGGCCATCACCCGTATAGTCCGTGCGGTGTCCAAGATATTCCAGCAGGACTGGTCGGCAGCGATCGCTGCCCTGGACGCTGCCACGCCCCCGGGGCCTGGGGAGGACGGTTGGTGGGCTGTGGGTCTGGACGCTGGACGGATGGTTGCGTGGGACCTCCTGGCGATTCTGGCCCGGACCGAGGCCCCGGATGCAGCGGAAGCAGCACTGGCCCGGGGCGAGGCCGTGGCCCAGCGTCTCGTGGACGGCGCGCTGGACTATTTTCGGATTCGGGGTACAGGCTGGGAGCTCCTCTCGGTGATCCCCCTGGCCCACCGGGCCGTGCCCGCGTTTACCGAGGATGAACCCGACTGGAACGCGGTCCTCAAGGACCTGGCCCGCATCGTCGAACCAGCGCTTGAACAGGCCCTCGCCAAGGTGCCGCCCCCAGGAGACGCGCCGCGGGGTTTTTCCGATCTTGTGGTGGATGTCCTGCGGGACGCTACCGAGGTGGGCCTGGATACCCTGGTGGACGAAGGAAAAGCAGCGTTGCCGCGCCTGACCAAACTCCTGGACGCGCGCCTCGACGACTACACCGGTGAGATGCGCTTTTTTCTCGGTATGTTTTCCGCGGCTGCGCGGTTTGCGAACAGCCCCGAGACAGCGGCATCGATGTTCGATATGACTGCAACAAAGGCGCCGGACAGCCTGGCAGCGGTGGCCTGGATGCCTCGACTCTTTGAGGCGATCCTCCACCTCCAGGTGGCGGACGATCCGGCCGCAGCCCTGGCGAGCCTCGACGTGGTCCTCGCGCACGGCGAACGGGCCGCGTCCTGCAATGTCGACGACCCGGTCCACGCGCTTCTCCCGGTCCGCATGTGGCTGCGCGAAGTCACCGGTGACGCGTCGGGCGCGACCGCTGACTACATAGCCTTCCGGAGCCGCGCAGCGCGGGGCTTTCCCGGCTACGCGACCCTGGCCTGCACCCTGGTCTCCCAGCGGGGCGGTCTTATTATCAACGCGCAGGTGAGCCAGTCCCTGGCCGCGTCCTTACTCCCCACCGGGAAAGAAGGCGCGTTTAACGTTGGCGCGGGTTGGAGCAGCATTGACCGTGCCGTAGACGACCTGGGCTGCCACGCGATCCTCGCGGAGGGGCAGCGGGACGACGCGCTCCTCCACGCGCATCTGGGAGCGGCCATGTACGCGTTTCGCCGCGGGGACGACCGGGAGGCTCACCGAGCCCTGGCCGACGCGCTGGCTGTGGGGCGGCGCCTGACACACGGGGACGAGGTGATCCTGGGCAAGGCCCAGTCGACCATTTTAATAGCGGCCAGGAAGGCCGTCGCCCTGGATCTGATGGCATGGGTGGCGTTCACGGCTCGCATCCGGGGGCACGTCTCTGCAGCGGATCACTTGGCGTCTCAGGCCGACTGGCTCCTCGCCCAGCGCGAGGAGACCACCTGGGACGTGGTCCTCCCCGAGGAGGCGACACCGCCGATTTTTCTGGAGCGCCTCCCGGGTCTGGCCCCCCTCGGCCTCCACGTGCGGGCCTGGTATCTTGACGCTGATCCCGCGGCTCGCGGAAAGCTCCTGAAGGTCGTTGCAAAGGATAAGGCCCTCCGCAAGCTCCTGCCACGCTGGGGGATCCGCATGGTGCGGGAGCTCCAGGAGATCTCCGTGGCCCAGGCAGCGGGGAAAAAGGAGCCGGCCTTGTCCAAACCTCCCAAAGACCCTGTCGGCGGCCCTGTGGTGGACATGTGGCGATGGAGCCTCGCCGCCTCGACAGATCCCGCAGCCTTTGACCTCCAGGCCTTCACGGCCCGCGCTGACGCGCTGACCGCCGCAGGGCTCCACCGGGAGACCGTGGGAGCAGCGGCCTACGCGGTCGGGATCATCAACGCAGCCGGGATCGCGGGCATGGGGGACGTGGTCCTCGGCGTGGTCGCGGAGCGGATCCCAAGGGATACCTTCCCCGTGGCCCGAGCCGCGATCCTGGGCGAGCTGGTCCCGGCCCTCATGCGGGCCCCGGACCTCCGCGTGGCCCTGGTGGCTCATCAAGATCTGGTGCCCGCGCTCTCGGGGCGAATCGCCACGCAGGCTGAGCTGGAGTACCGCCTGAACTACGTGAACCTCCTCGGAGCCGCGGGCATGGTGCCGGACCTTACAGACGAGGTCAGGGCCCTGGTGCCGATGATCGAGCGGGCCTACGGTCGAGACAAAGAAGTCTCTTACTCCCTCCTCTCCGTGGACGTGGCCCTGCGGGTCCTCCAGGGGCGCCATGTCCCCTCAGACGCGGCCTTTGCTGCCCTCGTCGCGGCTGCGGACCACGTCCAGGGCGTGCTTCACGCGAAGCAGTTCCTTCGGCTCCTGCTGGCAGCGCAAGGCGCGCCGGCCCGTTTAGAGATCTCCTCGAACTACCTGAAGTTCATGTTCCAGAACGGCCCGCCTATCGAGGAAACTACTCCAGGGTCAGGATCGCCTCCGCCTGGTCGGTGATCAGGTCCCAGTCCGAGGTCAACCCGAAGGGGGGTGCCCGTTCAGATTTGGGCTCGGGCACCGGTCTTCGACTTGGGTATGAGCACTGGAGGCGCCTTTACCGATCACGCATTCAGCTCCGTCCCTTCGCGGAGGTGGTCCAGATATTCCCTGAACACGACGGCTCGGTTCTTTTTGCGGTCGTTGAGGGCGTGCAGAACATCCGCGGCCTCAAGCACGCGCAGCGCTTTGGCCGCGGCTGGCCGCGAGCAGTCGAGTAGCTTCACGACGCGATTGACCGTCACGATGGGGTGCTCGGGAAGAAGCTCGAAGAGGCGAATGCTCATCACCGTGGCGTCTTCTCGGGCCATGAGTCGTGTCCGGTTGTGCGCGACGATCGCGTGCAGCCGACGCGCGGTGACGACGGCCTCGTCGGCCACGACAGCGATGCCTTCGAGAAAGTACGAGAGCCAGCCTTCCCAGTCGCCCTCGGTCCGAACGGCACCGAGTCGGCGGTAGTACTCTCGACGGTGGGTCTTGAGGAAGATGCTCAGATAGAGGAGCGGTCGCGATAGCAGCCCCCAGTGGCGCAAGAGCAGCGTGATCAGTAGGCGTCCCAGTCGACCGTTACCGTCGAGGTAGGGGTGTAGCGTTTCGAATTGCACATGGAGCAGCCCGATGCGCACAAGCGGTGGAAGATCGATCTCGTCGTGGATCGCGTGCTCGAACTCGCTGAGCAACTCCCCGAGCCGATGCGGCGGAGGGGGAACGAAGCGCGCGTTGCCCGGACGCGTTCCTCCGATCCAGTTTTGGGAGCGGCGCA
This sequence comes from uncultured Myxococcales bacterium, assembly GCA_964406905.1. GTDB lineage: Bacteria > Myxococcota_A > UBA9042 > CAIXZC01 > CAIXZC01 > CAZNWW01. Next base: position 8,929 of record CAYOTU010000070.1, read on the forward strand.
CTTCACCGGGTTGCTTCTGAGCGCCTCGGGCTCCGCTCAGCAACCGGCGGTGCGTCTCCGAGAGCAGCCGCATCGAGATGGGCAGTCCGGAGTCCCGGCCGAGTTCCTTCCAGGCGTAGCCCAACGCGTCGACGTAACCGCAGATTTCCTGTACGTCGGCGTCGATGGGGGCCTCGCCAGATGCCTCGACCTCGAGAAGGTCCATCAGCGTGGCCTGGGTGCCTTCGATCTGGGCCGAGAGGACAGCCTCCTTGCGGACGAACGCGTAGATGAACCATCCGATCGAAGGGACGAGATCGCCCGCCAGGTCGAGGAGCCGCACCTGCTCGCTGGCGCGGGCCAGCAGCGGTGCCAGCTCACCGTCGAGGTCTAAGCGCGGGTTTCGAGGAGGCAGCGGATACGGCACGAAGGCTTTGACCTCCTCCCCAGCCACGGTGCTGCTCTCGTATTCTCCGGTCTGTCGCTTCATCATTTGCCTCGGGGAAGCGTTCGCTTCACTCTGTCGTCAAACAATAAGCGATCGCTTCGTTTGCGTCAATGCGAAGTTATGTCACTAAGAGGGTGTTCCCATATTAACTCCGTAGCGAGGGCAATCGGATCGATATTTAGTGGCAAGTCGAAGGGTTACGAGCCGGTCGAAGTCGGGCTGGTGGCCCGTCGAGGTCGGCTCGTGCCCTGAGGCGAAGTCAATGATGTCGAGACGTTGGCCGCAGTAGGAGGATCATATGGGAACACCCTCTAAGCGTCTGACCACAATTCCGCGGTTGAAGTCGACTCCCTCCAGAGGCAACTCCTTTCCCGTCATCACCTGTGTGGTAAATACCTCGATCTCCGATGCACCACCAAAGAGACGGACGTCGCCGAGCGCGCAGTTCAGTGACGGTCGACGAGCTCCCGGTCGTCCGGGATTGAACTCCCCCGGAACTCCGGTTGCAGCATTTCGTGGTCTTGCGGCCCGTCTCTTGAAGAAACTACTCCAGGGTCAGAGTCGCCTCCGCCTGGTCGGTGATCAGGTCCCAGTCCGAGGTCATGGGGACGTACTCTCCCTTGCGCCAGATCTCGTATTGATCACGGTAGTGCGGAGAGTCGGGCCAGCCCGACGCACCCGTGTCCAGGATCCAGTGGGCGTGGTGGATGTCTGCGAGGTCGATCACCTGGCGGTACACCGGCCCTGACTCGGTGCGGAAGGGGTCCTCGTGATCCGAGAGCGCGAAGTTGGTCTTCCAGATCGAGTCCCAGCCGCCCCCCGCTGGGTAGCGGGGCAGGTTGAGGCGCTTGAGGGCCTTCTTTTTGCCGAAGGGGTGGCGCACGTAGAAGGTGTGGAGCGCGCCCCAGGTCCAGGCGCGAGGATCGTCCCCTTGGGCCACTTGCAATTCTCCAATCACGGTGCGGAAGGAGTCCCGGAGCACGTCTGTGCGGGTCTCGGTCTCAGGGGTCGTGCGGTCGTCCCATCCGGGATGATCGACGCGCGTGTACCAATGGTCCCAGGTAGCGTAGGGGTAGGGCAGGCCCTCCACGAAATGGAGCCCCGCGTCGCTCATCTCGTCCCTGAGACCAGCGAAGGACGCCTCCCGGTAGAGGGAAAAGAAGATAGCGGGGGCCGGCGCGTCAGCGTCAGCTTCGTAGTTCCAATGCTCCAGAATACGCAGGGCTTCGGCCTCCACGTCGTCCAGGTCGGTCATCCCACGCAGATCCTCCAGGATTGCCGGCATGACCAGCGTTGCCCGCAGGAGCTTCACGTCCTTGTGGAAGCCCATGTGATCCCCGGCCCTGCTCTTGTCCGTGGAGCGGAGGAGCTGCCGGATTCGATTCACCCGGAACGGGGGCGCCGCGTCGATCTGGAAGACGTCGCCTCCGTAGCGGGGATCCCGCGCCAGGTTGTTGGCGTTTACGAAGACTCCCTCGCTTCCGGCTTCAGCAGAGGCCATGTCCGCGGCAGCGGCCATGCCCCGCCAGTCGTACTTCGCCAGCCAGCCCGGTACGGGGAAGGTCCCCCGGTGGTTGTCCCTGAGCGGGGCGCGGCCTGACCGGAAGAAGCCCACCACTCCGTCCACGTCAGCGACCATCACGTTCTGTACGGGGGTCAGCATGCTCTGCATCGCATCGCGGAACTCAGCGACGTTGCCGGCCTGGTTCGCCTGCCGCAACGACGCTATGGTGAGGCCCGCACCCGTAGTCTCCCAGCGCAGGGACACCAGGGGTGAGCCCGGAGGCAGCAGCTCCGGGTAGATGTCGTTGAGCAGAGGTCCGTGGCGGGATGACCTCAGAGTGAAGCGATGCTCGATGATCTTCTTCTTGCGTTTTCTGGCCTTGATCACTACTTCCGTGACATCTAGGGGCCTCGGGCCGTCCGGTGCGAGGACAGCGCCCTCACCCGCGGGCTTCTCCACGTACAGGTCCATCGCGTCGGACACCGCTGTGGTCAGCCCCCAGGCCACCCGATCGTTATGTCCGATGAGTATGTAGGGCAGCCCCGGCGTGGTGATACCGATCGCGTCAAGCCCCGGGCAGCGGATGTGCTGCTGGTACATGAGCGAGGGTAGGAGATGGGTCATGTGTGGGTCGTTGGCCAGGATTGGCTTCCCAGACGCCGTGTGGTCCCCGCCCACGACCCACGAGTTGGAGCCGCCGTAGCGGCCCGAGTACAGGGTGGTTGTCTCTGCCACGCGTTTTTTCGATGGGGCCGGTGCGGAGAAGCCCGCCATGAACTCCCGCAGCTCCGGAACGATGGCCGGGGGCAGGACCTTGTCCGGGTCCCGGCCCGGCAGTGTTGTTGATTTCCCCGTAGCGTCAAGGGGCTCCGACGGGTAGAGGGTCTCGGCCCGGTCCAGGCCTCCCTCCATGGCCATGATGAAGCGATAGAGCTCCTGCTTCCAGTTGTGGCTGAGGCCGTGAGCCAGAAGCCGTCCAACAGCAAAGCTGTCTCCGGGGCGCCAGGAAGCGGGCTCGGCCCGCAGGAGGCGATATTCCAGGGGCCGATGCTGCCCCAGGGCCTGGTTCACCCCGTCGCAGTAGGCCTCCATAAGGGGCTTAAGCTCCGGGCCCATGGCGGCCTCGTCCGCGTCTGCTGCCGCGTCCAGGCCCCACATTCTCATGGAGCGGTCGATGTCCACTGTGGTGCCGTGGCCCATCTTCTGATCCCCGAGGAGTTTCGACAGCCGTCCCCGCGCCATGCGCCGCAGCATGTCCATCTGAAAGAAGCGGTCGCGGCCGTGGACAAAGCCCACCGCGCGCAAAAAATCT
>CAYOTU010000071.1:0-12136 GCA_964406905.1 uncultured Myxococcales bacterium
TTCGAGTTCGGAGCCGACCTACGTCGGGCCTGTCGGTTATAGCGTCGGCGTGGACGCGAAGCTCAACATCGGCCACGTGGTCGCGGTGGGCCTGCGGTACATGTACACGAACTTCGGCACCAACGACGGCGGCGCGGGGCGGCAGGAGTCAGGTAACCATACCTTCTACCAGTACATCTACAATCAGGTGGTGTCCCACGAGATCCTAGCCATTGCGGAGCTGCCCTTCGTGAACAGGGTGCACCTGCGCTGGTCCGGCCTCCTGGGGGTCGGGGTGGGCATCGAGCAGGTCGAGATGCAGCAGTTCACAGCGCCGGACCAGGACGGAAACGGGATCCCGGAGGACAAACCCGAGCCTCATCAGCTCATGAAGCGCCAGGACTCCGGCCCCGCGTTCGCGCTCGGCACGACCCTGGAGTATTTCCCCCTGGACTTCCTCTCTCTTTCCCTGGCCGCGCAGGCAGCGTATCGGTACTCCCCGAACCTGAGCTTTGATGAGGGGGCCATGATCATCCAGGGGCTCTTCGGTGTAGAGGGGCATTTTTAACATGGTGACGTCCGGAGGATGAGGATACCATCGAGCAGTGGCGCGCCGAAGATCGGATCTACGACATCCAGTACCCCCAGACCCTCATGGCCAAGGCGGATCACATTGAGGCCCGAGCCCGGTTCTCGGGCCCGGATGCCGGCCCGAGCGAGGTCACCGCAACCCCGGGCGAGATCGGCCGGGACGAGGTAGCCGTCGACGACGCTGATGCGCTGCTCTCGGAAGGCGCGCAGCCGCAGGCAGTGCCAGCACGTTGAGGTTGCGCAACGCCGCGAGAGCGGATGCAGCGGCGACCGAATGCCTGATTTGTTTTGCGGCGGACGTTAAGGTCGGCGCAGGAATAACTTCCCAGTTTCTCGGGTGTCGAGGCGCCTCGCTGCTGGTGCATGCTGAGTGAGGCGTACCGTCGAAAACGGGTAGTTATTGTTGCGCAGGCCCTTTAGCGATTGCTAACGATTCCGGCGGGCTTTGCGTGCTGCCTGTTTGGCCGCCTGGGCCTCCTGGGAGTCCAGGTTGGCCTGGAGGAACTGCAGGTAGTTGTCGTAATCCTCGGTGTACTCAATATCGCCATCATCGCGGGCCTGTCGGAGGAGGGAGTCGTACCAAGCCTGGAAGAAGGCCACGTCCCGCTCCACCGCCATGGATTCGCGCGCTGCTTCGAGGTCCGCATCGTCCAAAGGTTCGTCCGTGGGCGGGGTCTCCCGATCCAGAAGGCGGACGATGAAGAAGCGCTGGGTCTTCTCTTCTTCGAAGACCTTTTCAGCCACGGGCGCTGTCAGGGTCAGCCGGAACGCTTCGGTGAAGAGGTCCTCCAGGGGACCCACCGTTGGGATCGAGAACCGGGGCGTAGTGGCGGGGAAGAGCCCGGTCTTGCGGTGCGCAATTTCCTGATCCTTGAAAGCGTCATCAGTGAGGATCTGCTCCAGGCTCTGGTCCGCAGCGGTCCGCGCTGCGGCCAGGAGGGCCTCGGCCTTTGTCCTGGCGATCTGGGAAGCGTTTTCCTGGCGGTACAGGTTCGCAGCGATCTCAGGACGCGCTTCGTCAATATTCAGGTCGCGGGCGGCCTTGACCCCCTCGACCCGGATCAGCCAGAAGCCGGCCTCGCCCTTGACGGGACCCACCACGTCGCCTTCTTTTGTCTCGGCCAGAGCCGCAGCGACGTCGGGACCGAAGGGGGCCTGGCCCATGACGTCAATTTTCTGCCAGCCAGTGACAGTGCCGGAGCGGTCCCGGGATTCAGGGTCGTCTGACCAGTTCTTGGCGAGTTCACGGAAGCGGACCTCGGGGTCCGTGGGTTCCACAGGTTTCGCGGGATCCTCGGTCGCAGGCTCCCGGCTGGGATCGGGTTCCTCCTTGGGCAGTTCGGGAAGGAGGGGCTTGTCTCCATTCAGGCGGGCCAGCAGCTCGTCGCCTTTGATCTTGGCCTTGTCGAAATCCGCAACGGGCTTCGGGGCCTTCGGGTCACGGGGCGGCGGTCCCGGAGGCAGCGCGCTGGCCAAGGCTATTCGAATCTGGAGCATGCGCTTCGAGTGAAACTCAGCGGGGTGCGCGTCGTAGTACTCGTCCACCGCTTCCTGGTGCTCCTCGATAAATGCAGTCAGATCGCCGGGAACTTCCACCTTCTCGGTGAAGTCCGCTGCGTTCAGCTCCGCTATCTCGAGGTTCACCTGGAGCTTTTTCGCCAGCCCTGCGACCTCAGCGTCCGCGTCCGTGACCTGCACCAGGCCCGAGAAGTACACGAACATCTTCTTCGCCAGGATGACACGGCGGATGTAGCCTTCATACTGACTCTGAGACGCGCGCAGCGAGTATGAAACCCACGCGTTGTAGTCCTTCCAGTTGAACACTTTCTTGCCAGCCTCGCCCTCGCCGTCCGAGTCCTCTGGCTCCTCATAGAACTGCGACGGGTACATGGCCTTGGCCAGTTCCTTGTCGCTGACGGAGAAGCCCAGGCGCTCGGCCTCGTCGCTGATGATGTACAGCCCCTGCAGGGCCGACATGACTGCTTTGCCCTGAGCTGGCGTCAGTTTCTCCGGGTAGAGGGACTTGATGTCCACTCCCATCCCCCTCAGGAGGGCCATGCCGCTCTGATCGGACACCAAGCGCGGCAGGAGGCGCATACCCATATGGATGGTGCTCTGATCTATCTTGTGATCACCCACCTCCGCGTATATCGGCACAGCCGAGCCTCCGCAGCCGCCTGTCTGGCCCCCCGTGTTGAAAGTAAACACGAAGACGATGATGATGATGGCGAACAAGAAATAAATGATCGCCGACTTGGAATGGCGTCGAAGTTCTCCGAGCATTACGTTGTCCCTTCTCGTCTCAGGTCGTGCCCGCACCCGAAAGCGAGCGCAAAATACGGAAGCGAAAGCCTAGAGCACGATAGCCGTGATTGCAACCGGATTTTTACTCCATCGGTTCTCCTGCGAAGATCCCGCTTGCGAGCAGCGGCAGTGTTTGATAAATAGAGGTGCTTAAACGTATTCGTCTGGCTGTGGCCGACGGAGTGGAATGTGCTGAACTGGTTTTACGGGTTGTTTTCCAACGATCTTGCCATCGACCTCGGGACGGCGAATACGAAGATCTACGTCAGGGGACGGGGGATCGTCTCTTGCGAGCCGTCGGTGGTGGCTGTTCAGAAGGATCACCGGGGTTCCCGCAAGGTCCTCGCTGTAGGCCGCGACGCCAAGGAGATGCTCGGGAAGACCCCCGGGAATATCGTCGCCATTCGGCCCATGAAAGACGGCGTCATTGCTGACTTCGAGGTCACCGAGGCGATGCTGCGATATTTCATTACACGCGCCCACGATCGCAAGACCCTCGTCAGGCCGCGGATTATCATCTGTGTCCCCTTCGGTATCACGGAGGTCGAGAAGCGGGCGGTGAAGGAGTCTGCTGAATCCGCTGGCGCAAGGGAGGTATACCTCATCGAGGAGCCCATGGCCGCGGCTATCGGGGCCGGCCTCCCCATCACCGAACCCACGGGGAACATGGTCGTGGACATCGGCGGCGGGACCACGGAGGTAGCTGTGATCTCCTTGGCGGGCATCGTCTTTTCGAAGTCGGTCAAGGTCGGCGGCGACAAGATGGACGAGGGCATAATCCAGCACATGAAGCGCAAGTACAACCTCTTGATCGGCGAGCGCACAGCGGAGAACATCAAGTGCGAGATCGGGAGCGCGTGGCCCTTTGACGACCCCCGCTCCAAGGAGGTCAAGGGACGGGATCTCGTTGCCGGGGTCCCCAAGAGCGCGCTGGTGAACTCCGATGAGGTGCGGGACGCGCTGATAGACCCTGTGGCCGGCATCATCGAGGCGATTCGCCAGGCCCTGGAGGGCACTCCACCGGAACTCTCTGCGGACATCGTGGACAAGGGGATCGTCCTCACGGGCGGCGGCGCACTTCTAGGGGGGCTCGACCGGCTGATCCGGGAGGAGACGGGGCTCCCTGTGACCCTCTCAGAGGATCCCATCAGCGCGGTGGTCCTCGGGGCTGGCCGAGCCCTGGACGAGCTGGATCTGCTCAGCGAAGTCGCGTTGCCGGATTAAGGCCATGGCCGCGTCAAAGCACAGGCTCTTCCTGCCGGTTCTTTTTGCTGTTTTCTTTTTGATCCCGCTGGCCTCCCTCTATTTTCACGGCAAGGAGATCCACCGGGGATCGATGTTCGCCCAGGGGCTTACGGCCCTCGCCGTGCCGGGCCAGGGCGTGGTGGCTGCGGTGATCGACGGGGTCACCTCCATATGGTACGGATACGTCTACCTGGTGGAGGTGGAGGGGCAGAACCAGAATCTGCGGGAGGAGCGCACGCGTCTCGTCGAGATGGTCCAGCGCTGCCAGGAAGCGCTGGAGGAGAACGCGAGACTTCAGCGTCTTTTGGACTTCCGAGAGGGCCACGAGGATCTACAATTTCTCACAGCGCGAGTGGTAGCGCGGGACACTTCTCCATATTTTCGGGTCCTGCGGGTGGTGCTGGACCGCGGCACCGAGGAAGGGGTGCGTCCCGGGATGCCTGTGGTCACCCACCAGGGCGTGGTCGGAAAGGTTGAGCGTGTGAGCGGCGTCTATTGTGACGTGATGCTCCTGACGGACAGCCGCAGCCGCCTGAGCGCTACAGTTGCGGGCAAGGGGATCTCCGGGACCATCGTCGGGCAGGGGGACGCCCTCTCCTATGCTGTTTCTTTCCATTTTCCATTCCAGCAGGTAGATCTGGCCTCCAACGACCTCCTGATTACCACGGGCCATGAACAGATCTTCCCCGAGGGTCTCGACGTTGGACGCCTGGTCACCGGTGCGGTGCAACCTACGGGGAAGCACCAGGAGGTCACGGTTGTTCCTGCGGTGGATCTGGGCCATCTGGAGGAGGTTCTGGTCATCACGAACTACCAGCAACGGATCGTGGATCCATGGGCCGGTATCGAGGAGGACGAGTGATGGGATCGGGCATACAGGTCCTGCTTCTCCTGGCGTTGGGCTACGTCCTTACAGCGCTGGAGTCGCCGCTCCTGCACAGCCTCCATGTGGGGATGTACGCGCCTCACCTTACCCTCGGGATCGTCCTGTACCTGGCCCTCTCGGTTTCCCCCGCGGCCGGCGTTGTGACAGCGTTCCTCCTGGGCCTGATTCGGGACGGCTTCAGCGGCGGCAGCCTCGTGGGGATGCACTCGGAGATCTACCTGGTGATCTACCTCCTGGCGCTCCTCCTCTCGAAGCGCCTCGACTACCGGCCGCCGATCGTGTTTCTGCTGGTGACCGGCGTGGCCTCTCTCCTGGGGGCGGGGATCTTCTTCGTCCTCTCTGCGATCTTTGACCAGCTCTTCGACCAGTTCGATCTGGTCCTGCGGCTCATGGTGCCCCAGGCCCTCATCGCGGCGCCCTTCGGGGCAGTGGTGGCGGTGCTCTGCGGCCTGACGGATCGGCTCACGGAGAAGATCGAGGCACCCCGGTCGCGACGGTTGCTCTAATGCTGGGGAGCTACCAGCCCGAGTTGATGGAGTATCGGGCTCAGAACCGCTGGTCCATGATCCTGGTCACCCTGCTGATGCTTCTCCTCGCTTCCAGGTTTTTCTATCTCCAGATCCTCGCCGGGGAGAAGTACGAGAAGCTTGCCAAGATCAACCAGATCGTCCGGACCCGCATCCCTGCGGAGCGCGGAGAGATCCGAGACCGGAACGACGTCATGCTGGCCGGCAACATCCACACCAAGGCCGTGTCCATCGTCCCCCATTACGTGGAAGATCTGGACGGAATCCTCAGGGTACTCCAGGACGTGCTGGAGCTGTCCCATGACCGGGTGGCGGAGATCAAGAAGCGGTGCGAGAAGGCCCTGGCGGACAAGGATACCCGCTTCCGCCCGATCCTGGTTTCCCGAAGCGTTATCTCCCAGCATTGCCCCATCGACGCATCTATGCTGGAGGCCACGGAGCCTGAGCCCTACCTCTGGTGTCCGGTCTGCGGGACCCACTTTGATCGGATGACCGGCGCGTATGAACAGTGCCCCTATGACGGGGCGTCACTGGAGGCCACTGCGGAGGGCTTCCTGGTCTGCACGAAGTGCGGGCGTCGTTTTGCGGGCTCGGGGCAGTGCCCGGTGGACGGTGCGACCCTGCGGCGGGGAATCCATAATCTGGTATGCTCCCGCTGTGGCGCGCATTACGCGGACCAGGCTGCGGTCCTCGAAGCCCGGCTCCATGAGCTGCGCGGGGTGGAGTTGGATGATGTGATCTTACGCGGCTACCCCCATGGAGTCAGCGCTGCCCACGTCCTGGGCTACATGAACCAGGTCAGCCGGGACGACCTGGATGCACATCCCGGCCTCTATCGCACGGGGGATAGGATTGGCCGGCGAGGTGTCGAGAGGTCCCTGGAGGAGGTCCTTCGCGGCCGCACCGGCGAGCAGGTCTACGTGCGCTCCGCCGGGGGCCGTCGCCGCTCGCCGGAGGATCTGGGTGCGGACCTGGGTAACCTCCGCACTGAGATGCCAGTCCCAGGGAACAACGTGGTCCTGACCCTGGATCTCAGGGTCCAGGAGATCCTCCAGGAAGCCCTCGCACACACCAACTCAGCGGCCGCTGTTGTGATGGACATCCACAACGGGGAGGTCCTGGGCATGATCTCCCACCCGACCTTCGACTCCAACATCTGGTCGGGGCGCCTCACCAGGGAGCGGAAGAAGCGCATAGACGACAACCCGTACTACCCCATGGTCAATAAGGCCACCGCCGCGTTCCCGCCTGCGTCCACCATCAAGATTGTGACCACCCTCGCTGGGCTCAACGAGGGGATAGTGACCTTCGACACCGTGGTCAACTGTCCGGGCTTCTACGACTTCTCGGATCGCCGATTCCACTGCTATAACCGCTATGGGCACGGGGACCAGGATCTCATGCAGGCCATGGTGGGCTCCTGCGATGTCTATTTCTACCGCCTGGGGGAGTGGCTGGGTATCGACCGGTTGGAGCAGTACGCCACCCTCTTTAGCCTTGGCGCAAAGACCGGAGTCGAGATCGGCGAGAGCGCGGGCCTGGTGCCCTCGCGTACCTGGCACGAGCTCCACTCCAAGGGCGGCTTCCGGCCGGGCTTCACCCTCTCCACCGCGGTGGGGCAGAAGGACATCCGTACCAGCCCGCTGCAGATGGCGATGGTCGTAGCGCAGATCGCCAACGGAGGCAAGGTCGTGCGGCCCCATCTGGTGCGTCGCATCGAGGACCGGCAGGGCAACGTCCTGCGGGTGCCCTGCGGAGAGACCGATAAGGATCTGGGCATTCCTCAGGCCTACCTGAGCTTTGTCCGAGAGGCCATGGTCGGGGTCGTGGAGAGCGAGGACGGGACAGCGCATAAGGCCCGACTGGCCAGCATCCGCTTCGGCGCGAAGACCGGCACAGCGGAGGCCCGGGAGGTCAAGCCCGACGTCTCCCCGGCCATCGCTCAGTGGCTCCTTGAGGACCATGCGTGGATTGTTACGTTCGCGCCGGCGGAGGACCCCTTGATCTCGGTCGTGGTCTTCGTCGAGCACGGCGGCTTCGGCGGGGCCGTGGCGGGTCCCATCGCCAGCCAGATCATCTACCGGGTACTGTCCCAGGGCCTAGTCCCCGGGACGGGGGAGGGGTCACGGTGATGCGGCGCAACCTCGGAAGCCGGAGGGTCAACTGGAACATAGCGGTTGTCCCGGTCATCGTGCTGCTGATAGTGATCTCCCTGATCAACATGCGCAACGCGGACTATTACTCCGGGGACCTCTTTCACCAGCGTCAGGTGATCTGGTACCTGCTGGCTATAATCGTCGCAGTGGTGATAGCGGTCCTCGACTTCAGGCTCTTCGAACGACTCGCCTGGCCCATCTATATTGCAGTGGTGGTTCTCCTCCTGGTTACCCTCATTTGGGGGAAGGAGGTGAACAACGCGCGGCGTTGGCTGGTGATCTTCGGCTTGACGGTGCAGCCCTCCGAGTATCTGAAGCTGGCAATCATCCTGCTCCTGTCGCGGGAGCTGCGGGAGCGGCACCGTCCCGAGTACCATACGCTGCGCAGCCTCTGGAAGGTCTTCTTGTACATCCTGGGTCCAGCGTTGCTGGTTCTCGTTGAACCGGATCTGGGCACGACCCTCCTCTGCCTGGGGGTGGCCTTCACCATGATCCTCTACGAGGGGCTGCGTCTCTCGTCGTTGCTCTGGATCGTGGGCTTGGTGGCCATGGTCTTCCCCGTAGCCTGGCAGTTCGATCTGATCCAGGACTACCAGAAGAACCGGTTTCGGCTCTGGATGAATCCTGATCAGTTCAAATGGGACCCCGAGGCGAAGAAGATCCTGGACAAGAACATGCAGCCCGAGCAGGCGGTCTGGGCCATCGGCGCTGGTGGGTTTCTTGGCAAGGGGGCCCATATGGGGTCCAAGTCCCGGCTCAAGTACCTCCCCGAGATGCAGACCGACTTCATCATCACTACATATGCGGAGGAGCGCGGCTTCGTGGGGTGCATGTTCCTGCTGTCCCTTTTCCTGGCGTTGGTCCTCTGGGCCCTCTACGTAGCGCGCCATGCGCGGGATCGCTTTGGCGTCCTGGTGGCCGTAGGGGTCACAGCGTATCTGGCGTGGCAGACCTTCATGAATATCGGTATGGTTACGGGGCTGCTTCCCGTCGTCGGGATCACGCTTCCCTTCCTGTCTTACGGCGGGTCTTCCCTGCTGTCGGTGATGGCGGGGATTGGGCTTCTGTTCAACATAGCGTTGTTTAAGGGGAGGGCGTAATCATGGAGCAGACAACCCGCAGCCGTATGCGTTCATTGATTGAGCGATTCACCATGCCCCCGCATCTGGCCCGCCTGGTCGCGATCGGAGAGCGGAGTCTCTCCGATGCGCTCCTGGAGATGCAGCGGGCCGAGACAGCGGAGCGCCTCCTGGCCGAGGGCCGGGTGGACAAGCACGGAGCCAGCCAGATCCGCCGGGGCCGTATGACGCCCGATGAGGTACAGTTCAAGATGCGCGTCCGAGAGTTCAAGATTGCGCCAGCCTACACAGAAACCCGCCTCGACGGGCTCCAGGGAAGTGACGTCGTTCTGGCTGTCATGGGCGGCGCCCTGGTCCAGGGCGCCCTGGTCGCGCTGGAGACCTATACGCTACGCGTCGACGGGCCTGACGGCCCCGTAGAAATAGCGAAGCACGATGTAAAGCTCGTGTTCCCCGTTGCACACCGGAAGCGCCTTCTGAAGCGGAGGATCACCTGGGGCCCCGCCGACGCCCGTCTTGCGCCCGACGCGCTCAATAGCTGGACTAAACGCCGGGACGTCAAGGCCAGGGATCTTCTGAAGAAAATGGAGGACGGCGGCGTGGCCACCTGGACCACAGCGGAGGGGGATCAGCTTCGGGGACGAGTGACAGGATTCAACCGCTTCGAGGTGATCTTAGAGACCACCCAGGGCCCCGAGGTCATCCTCTTTCGGCACGCTTATGGTGATCTCAGCTAGACATACTTGTCGATGATCTTCTGGAAGGCTGCTTTCGGGCGGGAGCCGACGATGGACTCCTGGACCTTGCCGTCCTTGAAGAAGAGAAGGGTGGGGATAGAGGTGATCCCGAATTTCATCGCCAGGGACTGATCTTTATCCACGTTGACCTTGCCGACCTTCAGCTTGCCCGCGTACTCGTCCGAAAGCTGTTCGAGGGCGGAGGCGATGGCGAGGCAGGGTCCGCACCAGGTCGCCCAGAAGTCCACCACCACCGGAACGTCGGAGTTGATGATCTCGGCGTCGAAGTTCTGCATGTTGATTTCTACTGTGTTTGCTCCCATGGCAGCCTCCTTCAGGAAAGTTCGGCGTCAGGATTAGCAACTGTAGAGGGACAAGTCAAGGGAAGCTTGAAACAGAATGCGGCCGCGGTTATGGTCCCTGGAACGGGGAGGCCGACGCACCATGATTCTGGAACTCGACTGTAAGGACCCTGAACACTGGATCGCCCAGGAGGCGGTGCGGGTCCTAGAACGCGGCGGGGTGGTAGCGGTGCCCACGGATACCGTCTACGGGGTAGCCTGCGACATCGACAACGAGGAAGCGGTTCGGCGAATCTATCGGCTCAAAGGCATGGACCCGAAGAAGCTCCTGTCGATTCTCTGTGCGGACCTGAACATGGCCGCGCAGTATACCCGGGGGATCCCCACTCAGTGGTTCCGGTTCTTGAAGCGTGAGCTACCCGGGCCATACACCTTCATACTGCCCGCGTCCAAGGATCTGCCCCGGGTGATGCTCAAGCAGCGGAAGACCGTGGGGATTCGGGTTCCGAATTGCCCCATCACGCTGGAGCTGATCCGGCAGCTCGGTCGTCCCATGATCTCCACATCCATCCGTATGGGCGAGAACCAGTGGATCAACGACCCCATCGAGATCGAAGAGTACTACCGCCATGAGCTGGACCTCGTCGTGGACGGGGGAATCCTGATCCCTGAGCCCTCCACAGTGATCGACTTCTCGGGGAGGGAGCCGTCGCTGGTGCGTGCAGGTAAGGGAGTCGTGGACTTTCTGGATTAGCGTCCGCCGCAAAATAAACAGATCGCACCGAGGGCGCAGATGCGCTGCTCTCGGAAGGCGCGCAACCGCAGGCGTACTGCCAGTACGTTGAGGTTGCGCAACGCCGCGAGAGCGGATGCAGCGGCGGCCGAATGCACTGGTTATTTTGCGGCGGACGCTTAATCGGGCAGCAGGTAGGGCAGGATTTTTCGCAGGTCACCGCCCTTCACGACTACGTCCGCAGTCTCGGCCAGCACATCTGACTTGCAGTTGAACGCGATAGAGAAGCCCGCGGCTTTTGCGATGGAGATGTCGTTGAAGTTGTCGCCGATGAACGCTGTGCGTTGCATGGGGATCCCCGCGGCCGCGGCCACTTGGCGGAGCCCCGTTGCCTTCTCCCCCACGTCGTACGGGGTCGGGGTGCCGCTGACGAGGATACCTTCAGCGTCGTACTTGAAGCGGTTCAGGTAGACCTCGTCGAACCACCGTTCCAGGTCGAAGTGACGCACCACCACCTCCAGGGTGCCCGAGATGATCACCAGCCGCGCTCCCGCCTCCCGAAGGGTGGCGAGGGTCTCCTCCGCACCGCCGACGAGGCACATCCCGGCCACGATCTCCCGGATCGCCTCCCGGGTCGCACCTCGCTCCCGGAGAAGCGCTATGTCGTTGAAGAACCAGTCGGCGTATGAGAGCCGGCCCGCGAAGTAGTCGTCGTAGGCCTGCCGCCGACGCGTCGGCTCCGTGTTGAAGTGGTCGTGGAGGGTCTGCCAGATGAACACTGTGTCGTCCACCAGGGTGCCGTCCACGTCGAACGCGATGAGGTCGTAGGGCAGAGGCATTGGCTGAGATCCTATTGGAAGTTGAACGGTTTGGGGTCGCCGACCAGCCACCCACCCAAGGGCCTCACAGCGGAACGTCCTCGCCGTCGATGCGCGGTGCGCCTCCCGTCGCGACATGGGCCAGGAGGTCCCGGATCCGGCGCCAGTCCGCCCAGGCTCCGGGCTTCTGTGCCGGGCTCCGCAGGAGATACGCTGGGTGATAGGTGACTACCAGGGGGGTCCCCCCCAGGGCGTGGATTCGGCCGCGGAGTGCGGACAGGGGTTGACCGGTCCGCAGGAGGGACTGGGCCGCGGGGCGTCCCATCGCGACTATTAGGCGGGGGCTCAGCGCCTCGATCTGGAGGTTGAGATAGGGACGGCAGGCCTGGATCTCTTCGGCCGCGGGGTTCCGGTTGCGGGGGGGGCGGCACTTGACGATGTTGGTGATGTAGAGCGTTTCCCTTGGGAGCCCCGCTGCGACGAAGATCCGGTCCAGGATCATGCCGGAGCGTCCCACGAAGGGGATCCCCGTCCGATCCTCATCCGCGCCGGGACCTTCGCCGATGAGCATAAGCCCAGCCGCGCCGGTGCCCGCGCCGAAGACGACCTTGTTACGGTGCTTCTCGAGGCCGCATCGGGTGCAGCCTTCGGCCTCGTCGGCGAGGGCCGAGAGGCTCGGTGGCTGGTGGCTGGTGGCTGGTGGCCGGTGGCTGGGGGCTGGTGGCCGGTGGCTGGTGGCTGGGGGCTGGTGGCTGGGGGCTGGGGGCTGGGGGCTGGGG
>CAYOTU010000072.1:0-12103 GCA_964406905.1 uncultured Myxococcales bacterium
GGCTCTCGCCCAAGCTCCTCCTTCACATCGAGGATCTGGGTGAGCGGGATGACGGGAACCGCAACATCTACGACATCCTGGCCGACCCCGACGCTGTGGATCCCGCGGCCATCGCGTCGTTCAAGAACGCGTACGAGGCCATCGTGGCCGCGATCGCTGAGCTACCGGACCGGGAGCGCCTGATCGTCAGCCTGTTCTATTTCGAGCAGTTCATGGCCAAGGACATCGCTAAGATCCTCGGGGTCACCGAGGGGCGGATCTCGCAGATCCACCACGCAGGCCTGGCCCGGGTGAAGAAACGCCTGACGACGCAGCCGTTCCGGACGTAGCTCTTCTCAAAAGACGTATCGCAACGTCGCCCGCCAGTAGTACTCCTGGCTCTTCGATGGATCATCTACAAAGGCCAGTACCTCACCCTTGCCGCCGAAAGAGAACCCTGCAAACGGTCCGAAATCCGCTGCGAGGTAGCCTGTGACCCACTCTCCACCACTAACCTCCAACTCCTCACCTTCCGAAAGGTCCTCGCTCGAATCGCTGGTCAGATCCTCGAAGTTCTCCTTCTCGTATTTTGCCCGAAACTTGAGAGAGAGCCACGTCATCGGCCTGACCACGAACAACGCGGACGCGTAGTGATCCTTCCTGAACAGCTTGTGAACACCGTCGCATGGGTGAAGATAGTAGTCCTTGGGACAGATCAGCGATCCTTGCTGATACGAATCCAGCACGTACAACAGTCGAGCTGAAAAAATCTTGTGTGGTCGAAGGAAGACATCAAAGGCATAGCGCCATCTCTGTCCGTTGAAATCGATATCAGCTCCCTTCGTGTAGACGTCGCCGCCCTTGCTGGTTGCTTCGTAGGTCCAGCCATCATACTCGAGATCGTTGTCCTGGGACATCGCCTGAGCTCCAAGCTGGAGCCATGGAAGCGGATAAAAGTCTGTTCGGAGGAAAGTCTTGTTCCTCCACGCCTTGAGCTGGTTCCCCTCGCCGTATGTGACGTACTTGTTGTCATAGCTATACTTAGTCATTGTCGTCTGCCACACGTCGGTCCCAAGCTTCACCCGGAACCACTTCACGGGCTTCCAACTCCCATCGAGCGCCACTCCCAGTTCACCGCGATCTCGATTCCCGGACCACTCGTCCGCTGCAGCGAGTCCCCTCGCATGCGGATTGTCGAAATCGTCCCCGTAATACCGGAACAACAACTCGGTCAGCAGGCCCTTGCGGTTGAACACCCCCCGGATGAGACTTCCCATCCCGCCCGTGTCCGTAACCGCGGCTTCACCAAACAAACCAAGGTAAGGAACCTCCACGAACGCCATGTCCAGTCCCACAGCGCCGAACCACTCACGATCCGGATAACCGGACGCAGGCGTGAATCGTGTGTCCGGATCATCCAGATGAAAGCCCACGCGGGCCCCGTATCCCGTCACCCCGACGTGGGACTTGGAAAGGAAATGCAGCGTCGTGTTCCCGCCAAATATCAGCTCATCGTAAGCCAGCGGAAGCTGCTGGTTTGCCATTTTCCAGTAATCGAGTCCGCTGCTGCCTTGGCGATCGCTGTTCAACTTTGACACCATGATATAGGGCACCAGCGCCCCCGAGTCCCGCTCCCCCCAGGGATCCTCAGCGGTCCGGTGGTTCAAATCGTTCTGGTGCCGATCATAACGCGACCATGAAAAAAAGGGGCTCACGTCCCACGAGACGCGTTTGCTCCGGACAAGTTGTATTGTTCCGGCCACACCCATCAGGCCTCGATCCGCGCGGAGCGATTCCTTGTCGGTGTAAATGTGAACATCCGGCCGAAAACCGTACGGGTTGTTCCGCCCGGAGTTGTCAAAAACGAGCCGCTGCCCGAAACCAATCTTGTAGCTCCCCGCCAGGAGCTTCCACCCCTCCCCTTCATACGAAGCATAGGCCTTCGGCCATGGTACCCGATAGGTCCGACCACTCGTGCGCAGGACATACTTGTACTTGCCGAACTCGAGGGAACTCGCGCTGTTCTCTTCTCCCGGATACAGGTACTGGTCGCTGAAATCACCTCCGCACACGTTGTAGTTCCCTGCACCGGACTCCCCGCACAACAACTCATCGCTGTTGTTGGCCTTCCATACATCCTGGTAATAGTCGACCTTCCGGGGCGGTCCGATCCCATTGACCATGCTCATGAGGACGCCAGCCCGGACATTCCTCCACCGGGACTCCGCCTTGAGATACATTTCGGGGTTTTTCACGTCGTCGTCTGCGATTCCGTCCACGACCCGAAATTCGGCCTTCCCTTTTACCTCACTCGGGAGCTTCTTCTTTTTCTTCACCTCTGGGACATGATGAACAAAGGGCTGTATCTGCTGATAGATCAGGTCGGTCAGTCCCTCGATCTTCTTCAACTGGCTCACACGGGAGAACCTCTTTTTCTTTCGGACCGCTATGATCCGATCAGCCAACTCATAGGTGATGTCCGGGAGGTTGTAGAAATCGTCCCGACCGGCTTCATTGATATCCAGCGGATCCTGGAGGATCTGAATGAGAAGATCCCTCTCCTCTTCGTCGATGTTACCCGCGTAGTAAAGGTCCATGATGTCGTCCTCGTCCGAAACGAGGATGGGGATGTTGTACTCCTTCGCTACAGCAGGGACAACGAGGAGCAGGAGTGCTGCGACGACGAAGAGGGAGGTGGCAATACGCGTCATGAAGGAACCTCCGGTGCCAGGGATCTGCCCCCCGGTTATACGCGGCTGCGCACGGAGGCGCAAGACATCAGGGACAGGGGCTGGACGCCGGGACGATGTTGGGGGATGATGGGGCCATGAATCCTAACCTCCTCTGGGGCTTGATCCTCGCAGCCATCACCATCCAGGCCGTCGTCCTGGGCGTGGCCGTCGTAATGGAACGCCGCAGCCCCACCGCGAGCCTGGCGTGGATCCTCACTCTGATCCTCCTGCCCGGAATGGGGCTCCTCCTCTATGGATTCATCGGGCGCCGCGCCATGCGTCGGGCGCGACGGCGCCGGTTCCGCGCCGGGGCGCCGGGGCTTTCTCGGGGCGCCTGCTGCCCCGTCGGCGACCTGGACCGTGTGGCCCCGCCGCCGGGTGGGGACCTGTTCCGCCTGGGCCTCCGAGCCGGGGGACATCCGGTGACTCACCGAAATCGGGTGGAGCACCTCCGGAACGCGGCTGCCTTCTATCCTCGCCTCGAGGAGGCAGTGGCCGCGGCCCGGGAGTCTGTCCACCTGATGTTCTACATCTACCGGGGCGACGAGGCCGGAGCGCGCCTTCGGGACGCACTCTGCGCAAAGGCTCGAGAGGGGGTGGAAGTTCGACTCCTGGTGGACGGCTGGGGCTCCTTCGGCCTGGACCCGAGCTTCCTCGCACCCCTGCTGGACGCGCACGCTCGCTTCGCTTTCTACCTTCCGCCTCGGATCCGACCGCGTTCGTCGCGCCTCAACTTCCGCAACCACCGAAAGCTCGTGTCCGTGGACGGTCGGGTGGGCTTCGTCGGGGGGATCAACATCGGCAACGAGTACCTCGGACGGGATCCCCGCCTCGGCGCGTGGCGTGACACCATGCTCCGAATCGAGGGTCCAGCGGTCGCGGCCATGGAGCAGGTGTTCATCGAGGACTGGCGTACCGCCACGGGGGAAGAGCTCGACGCCACGGCCATCCCCGCGACAAGCCATGGTGAGGCCCTGGTCCAGGTCCTGCCGTCGGATCCGGGGGATCCGTGGCAGCCGATCCGCACCGCGCTCTTCCAGGGCATAGCGGGCGCGCGGCGTCGGGCCTGGCTCACGTCGCCGTACTTTGTCCCCGACGAGTCTGTTCGGACCGCGCTCCTGGCCGCCGCGCTCCGGGGAATCGACGTCAGGATCCTGCTTCCAGGGCGATCAGACCTGCGGCTGGTCCAGGCCGCCGGCCGATCCTACTATCCGGAACTCCTGCGCGCGGGGGTCCGCATCTACGAGTACCAGGCCGGCTTCGTCCACGCGAAGACCCTCGTGGTCGACGACGCCGCCGTGTCCGTGGGCAGCGCGAACATGGACATCCGCAGCTTCGAGCTGAACCATGAGGTCAACGTCCTCGTAGCGGACGCCGCGCTGGTTGAATGCATGGAGCAGGAGTTCCTGAAGGACCTGGAAGACGCTATCGAGATCACCGCTGATGAGCTGGAAGCACGGCCCTTCACCACGAGGCTGAAGGAGAACACCGCGAGGCTGTTGAGCCCTTTGCTATAGCTACTTGTGGCCGCCACAACCGCAGTTGCCGGCCTTGGCCTTGGCGCAGCCGCCGCTGGCTATCTTCTTCTCCATGTCGGCCTTGAACACGGCCAACTTGTCAGCGGGGCCCGTCGCTGTGACAAAGAGGGCCTTGGCCTCGTTCTTGACCTCCAGGCTCACCCCCTCGGTTCCGAAGGAGCAGCCCTCGCAGCCGCAGGTGCCGTCCTTGCACTTCGGGATCTGGGTGGCCATGGAGGTGCGGACCGCCATGGAGCGCTTGCCGCAGCCCGGGACCACGGCCTGGGCCACGATCGCGCCGTCCTTCTCCAGGAGCGTCCACTTGACGCCCTCCCAGGACCAGACGCACTTGTCCTTGGCTGCATCGGGGTTCTCGCCCGCGCAGCCCGATGGCTTCGTGGCGTGGGGACAATCCTGGGCCTGCACGACGCCGACGCCGAGGATCAATGTCAGGGCAAAGATGACCGAGATGGACTTGCGGATCATGTTCGTTCCTCCAAATCAGGTTCGTTCATAAAGTTCATCGACCGAGTCAGGGGAGTATCCTAGGGATCGGTCCTCCCGAGGTCAAGGGCCATCTATTTCGCGCCAGCGCACTTGTCCTTGTAGGGACAGTCCCCGCAGTCGTCGTGGTTGGCTGGGATATCCTTGGGCATGGTCAGGCCCATGAACTCCACGCCGGAGGCCGCGCTCTTAAGGCGCTGGCCAAGGGCCTCGGGGGTGACCTCCCCGGGGGCGAAGGTCACCACGAAGGTCCCCGCGTCGGGGTCGGGCTTCGCGGCCAGGACCCCGTCGAGGCCAGCAAGAGACGCGGCGAGGGCCTGTATCTTCGGAGGAGTGAGGTCCTCCCCGACAAGGAAGATGGCGGCCTTCGGCGCCGCTGCCTTTGTCGCTGCCTGTGGGAGGGGCTGTTCGGCCCCGGCTGTGGGACGGGCGGAGCCCGCTTCAGCCCCGACTGGCCCAGCCTCATCAGCATTGCAAGCGGCCAAGGACAGAGCAAGGACAAGAATCATCAGGTGTTTCATGGCGCTTCTCCGTCGATATCGAGGACCTCGAACTGGTTGTATATGAATTGCTCCGTATCCGGATCCCAGGACAGCCCTTCGAGGGCCGCGGCCAGGCGGGCCGGATCCGTGCGCGCGGGGTCGTAGTCGACCTCCAGGATGTGGCGGGCCGCGTAGGCTGTGATATTCAGGACCCCCGGCGCGACGGCCAGGAGATCCGCTGCGGATCTGGCCGTGTCCACGCAGCGCACCTGGCGGACCAGCAGGCGGGTGGTTCCCGTCGCCGCGCCCGCAGGGGTCTCCGCAACAAACCGGGTGTGGCTCGGAAGGGCCACTAGGTTACCGGCGGTAACCCCGACCACCGCCAGGACCACCAGGAGGATCGGGACCAGGACCAGGGGGAGGGCCCGGCGCCACAAGGGCAACTCCAGGGTCAGGGCTCCGGGGGAAGGGCAGGCATCCACGCACTCGAGGCAGAGTGTACACTCCCCGGATCGCACAGCGTCCTTGCTGCTCACGTCCAGCGAGTGAGGGCAGACCCGATCGCAGATACCGCAGGAGGTGCAGAAACCTTCGTGTCGCGTCACGCGGAGCGAGCCCACCCGAGAGAGGGGCCAGAGAAGCCCGCCCAGGGGACAGAGGTAGCGGCACCAGATCATGGGCACCACGATCACCCCCACCAGGAGCACCGCAAGGATTCCGTAGCTCCAGATCTGCACCTCGTGGCCGTGGAAGCTGGTCATGACGTAGTAGGGACAGAAGGGCCGGAAGATCAACTCAGCGGTGCGCACGGTCAGGTAGAGAATTACAGCGAGGACCGGGAGGCGAAGCCAGCGCAAGGCCCGATCCCATCGACGGGGAGGAGTCACGAGGCCGAGGCCGAGCCGTCGGCCCCTGAGACGCCGGGCCGCGGCACCGACCCACTCGCTCACCGTGCCCACGGGGCAAGCCCACGAACAGAAGCTCTTGCGAGCCAGAAAAGTCAGAACCAGGAGCGCCAGGAGGATCGTTACGTTGTGCTCACCCGTCGCACAGGTGAAGTGCCCCCCGGTGAGGACGCTCCAGCTTGTGGCCAGACCGCCGAAGGGGCAGTACTTCTCGACGCTGGCCAAGGCCCAGCCCCGGGCCAAAGCATATCCCGCGTACAGCGCAGCCAACAGCACGCCGAACTGGATGATTCGCCTGATGTGAACTATCTTCATATCCTGCTCCCGGGAACCGCCGGAGGATAGCGGCGGTCTCAGAGGACGTCAACAGCTCAAGGAGCGCTACGTGGGCGACGGAAAAAAGATCATCTCAACCAACCGGCGGGCCTTCAGGTCCTACAGCGTCGAGGACCGCTTCGAGGCGGGGATGGTGCTGCAAGGCTCGGAGATCAAGTCGATCCGTGGGGGCAAGGTGAGCTTCATGGACGCGCACGTCGTCCATCGTGACGGAGAGTTGTGGCTCGTGGGGCTCCATATCGCTGAGTACGCTTTCGCCAATAACTTCGGTCACGAGCCGACCAGGGACCGGAAGCTCCTCCTGAACAAGTTGGAGATCAAGAAGATCGGACGACGAATCGACGAACGCGGCTACACGGTCGTGCCCCTGTCCATCTACCTCAAGGGGAGCCGGGCCAAGGTCGAGATCGGCCTCGCCCGGGGTAAACGCGCAGTGGACCGACGCCACGAGATCCGGGAGCGAGACGAGAACCGCCAAGCAGCGAGGGATCTGCGGGAGAAGAACCGCTGAGCTACAGCTCCGTCTTCTCCGAAATCCACTCCCAGAGATCATCCAGGCCGATGCGGGTCTTCGCTGAGGTTACCAAAAAACCCTCCGCACCCACCACGGGCTCCTGCTCCCAGCGCTCTATCTCCCTGAGCAACTCCTGCCGCTTGAGCCGATCCGCCTTAGTGAGCACCAGTAGCACGGGGACGCGCTCGCGGGCCATGAAGGCCAGGAGGTCTGCCTCCTCCTGCTCGAAGCTGCGCCGCACATCCAGGAGGAGGCACGCGCCGGCCAGGGGCGTCCTCCCTCTCAGGTAGCCCTCTACCAGGCGCTGCCACGCGGCCCGCTCGGTCTTCGAGACCCGGGCGTAGCCGTAGCCCGGCAGGTCCACCAGGTCCAGGCTGTCCTCGACCTGGAAGAAGAAGATGTTGCGGGTCCGCCCAGGCGTGGACGAGGTACGGGCGAGACGCTTCCGCCCCACCAACACGTTGATAAGGCTGGATTTCCCACAATTGGAACGGCCCATCATCGCTATCTCCGGGAGGCCCGGCTCCGGGAGGCCCTGCACCGAGGATGCGACGTTGACCAGCTCTGAGCGTTTGTTCTTCATGGCGCGCTGAGCATACCAGGATTCTTCCTGGCCTGGGAGAAGGATTTCAGATAGGGTTCCGCTCGCGACGGGACGCGGAGGAGCACATGGTATTGGACTCACTGGAGATCACCTTCCTTGGAGGCCTCGGAGAGATCGGGGCCAACTGCATGGCCTGGTCAGGGCCGGAGGGTACCGTCCTGGTAGACATGGGCATCGGCTTCCCCCGGGGCCGGATCCCCGCGCCGGACTATCAGCTCCCGGACCTGGACTGGCTAGAGGACCACGGCAGGGACATCAGGGCCTTGCTCGTCACCCACGCGCACGAGGACCATATCGGCGCCATCCCCTGGTTCCTCATGCGGATTCAGGTCCCGATCTACGCCCCCCCCTTCGCGCTCGAGTTGATCCGTGAGAAGCTCGATGAGTGGCACCTTGAGGCTGACCTGCGGCCGCTCCACCCCCGGCAGAAGCTGCGCGTCGCTGGAATGGACCTGGAGTTCATCCGGGTGACCCACTCGATCCCCGACGCGCTGGCCCTGGCCCTGCGCACCCCCCAGGGGATCGTCCTTCACACGGGAGATTTCCGTATCGAGAACGCACCGACCGCGGGGGAGCCCTTCCAGATGGAGGCCTTTGAGCGCCTCGGGAAGGAGGGCGTGGTCCTGATGATGTCCGACAGCACCAACGCTGAGGTCCCCGGGAGCACCCGCGCGGAGGCCGAGGTCGCTGCGAACATCGAGGCCGAGATCGCTGGCTGGAAGGGCCGGGTCCTCCTTACCATGTTCGCGTCCAATATCAACCGCCTGGGGCAGATCGAGCAGATAGCGCATCGTACCGGGCGGCGACTCTGCCTCATGGGACGGAGCCTCCACACATACCTCAAGGTGGCGGACCGGGCCCGCCTGGCGCCATTTCGGGACGAGTCCACCGTGGACCCATCCCGGGTCGGGTCCCTTCGAGACGACCAGGTCCTGGTCGTCATGACCGGATCCCAGGGAGAGCCCCGAAGCGCGCTGGCCCGCCTCGCGGACGGCAACCATCCCCACCTGGAGATCCGGGATGGGGATCTGGTGCTCTTCTCCAGTAAAATGATCCCCGGAAACGAGCTGGAGATCACCCGCATGACCAACGGACTCTGCCGCATGGGCGCGAAGGTGATGTGGAGCACCGCCAAGCCGATCCACGCGTCTGGTCACGCCCGGCGGGACGAGTTGGCCGCTGTTCTGAAGGCTGCAAAGCCCCGCTGGTTCGTGCCGATCCACGGGGAGTACCGCTTTCTCCTGGCCCACGCGGAGTTGGCCGAGACCTGCACGGATACGCAAACCTTGGTCGTAGAAACCGGGGACGTGATCCGTGTCGAGCGCGGCGCGGTCAGTCGGGTCGGCCACGAGCCCGTCCGGCCCCTCTTCGTGGACGGCCCCCTGGTGGGCGACGAGGACGAGCTGGGACTGCGTGCGCGCCGAAAACTCCTCTATAACGGGGTAGTCTTCCTCGACGTGCCCCTGGCCGCGCCGGAGAACGTGGTGATCTACATGCCCGGAGTCCCGGACCCGTCCGGGGCACTGGAGGATGATATCCGGGACCTTGTCGAGGAGGCCCTGACCCCCGCCCCACACCCCGAAGGGCTAGGCGCGGCCCGGGACGACCTCCAGGCCGCGGTGCGGCGTCTGATCCGCCGACGCACGGAGAAAAGACCGGTGGTCACCGCAATCTTGACACCATCCCCCCCTGGCTGATAGATTCGTTGCACTGTCCTTGTTGATTGAGGATCGAGGTATTACAAGCCATGAAGTGTCTCGCCTGTCTCATCGGCGTCCTCCTGGTTCTGGCCGTTACGCCGGCCCGTGCCGCGCAGATCACTGAGGTCCAGGACTCCTTCGAGGACGGGCACCCCTTCGGTATGTCCCTCCGCGTGAGGTACCAGTACATCAACGATACCGCGAAGGTGCTCCGCGAGGGCCCCGAGATAAAGAATGAGCGCCACACCCTGTACAACGCTATCGACGTAAGCCGCTTCCAGCACCTCATGCACTTCGACCTCGCTGTGGGCCTCTACCACGACCTGGAGTTGGCCCTGAACATGCCGTTGGTCCTAGCGGACCAGACCACCCTCGACATCGACACCAACGTGCTGGAGCTGCCTTTCTCCGAACATGTCGGTGAAAAACGCGCCGGCCTGGGGAACATCGGCCTGGGCCTCCGCTGGGCTCCCTGGAGCTACACCCGAGACAAAAAGTACCCCACCTGGCTCCTGGGGCTTATGTTCCGGATCCCGTCGGCCCAGGTGGCCACCGCGAGTAACAATGGCGTGGGAGACGGGGTCTTCCGGGTGGAGATCAACACCGCTATCTCCCGGCGGGTGACCTGGTGGTTCGAGCCCTACTTCGACCTCCACGGCTCACTGGTGGGCACCACTACTAACAAAAGTCCCTTCGCTAACAAGGGCTTCGAGGATGTCCAGACCCTGGTGTCGCCAGGACACAGCATCGGGCTGAAGCTCGGCACGGAGTTCATCCCCTGGGAGGTCGAGTCCAAGGGGCAGCACTTCTCCATCGACATGGGGGTCGGCCTGGACTACGTCTTCGAAGGGCGGGAGTACACTGAGATCTTCGAACTGCTCGGAAACCTGGGCAGCGACTGCGCGTCCTCAGGAAACTGCGATGCCTTCACCTACGACCGGGAGGTCAAGGGACAGACCGACTACCTGATCCAGCAGTACCAGGCACATCAGAAGGACCCGACCAAGGGCATCGACATCGACGAGTACAACGCCAAGGTCCAGGAGATAGAGAAGGGCGTGGCCGCGGGGGATTACGCGCGCACAGACGGAATCACCGACGTGGAGCACTACGGAATCTATACGGGATGGCTCGGCTTCCACCTCCAGCCGATCAAATACTTCGCGCTCGGCGCCAACTTCTCCTTCGCCTGGCGGCAGCCCCACTTCATCACCTTCGCTGACGCGGGCAAAGATTCGGCCACCGACACGGACGGGGTGGTCACGGGCAATAACTCCCAGGGAGAGAACGAATACAACCCGGTCTACCTCGAAGAGATAGACAAGGAGGGCCACCGCTTCAAGCTGGATCAGCCCTTGACCTGGAGCCTCGTCTTTACCCTCACCGGCCAATTCTGAGCCTGCGCATCCCATGTCCAAAGCCGCCCACTGGAAGGCTGCCGTAAAGGAAACCCTTAAGCGTCTGGGCACAGCACTCAAGGAAGGCGCGTCCGATCGGCCGGAGCTCCTGGTGCTGCGCTTCCACTCTCCGGTGGACCGGGAACGCGGCCTGGATATGATCGGGCAGGCCTACGGGCGAATCCCCTGGGACAAGGTAGACCTCTCCGCCGACCGCAGCGGCTCGTATCTCCACGGGTTGCTGACCTCTAAGGACCGCCCCCTGTACCTGCTCCTGTGGAACCTCCCCGGGGAACCCCGGGACATCCCTGACGAGTTCCTTGCTTCTTTGAAGCTGGGCTTGGTGGACGGAGCGGGCGTGGGACACCGGGTGGTGCTCTGCGTGCTCTCCTCCGCTGTCAAAATCATGGCCGATCGTATCCCCGAGACCTGGGGCAGGAAGCTCGGCTACATGGCCTGGCCCCTCCAGCCAGGGGTGACCGAGGCCGCCATCAGCCTGGATCCCGACGAGGAGAGCAGCGAGGAGAGCAGCGCACTCGACGCAAAGGAGACCCGCCGGCTACTGGGCCGCCTCCAACAGACGGACTCGGCCTATTACCTGGTGAAGGTGGCCAAACAAAAAAAGACGGCGGGAGAGACTGAGAACGCCCGTCTCCTCCTTCTGCGCGCGGTGGAGATCTTCTACGAAAACTCGGACATCGAGGGGCTCGCCCGTACCTACCACATGCTCGGGGAGATCGCAGCGGTGCGCGCGGACCACCACGCAGCTCTGGAGTGGATCCAGCAGGCCCTGGAGAACTGGCGGGTAGCGGACAATCCCCGGGGCCTCTCAGACACCCTGGCATTCAAGGGCATCCTCCACTACCAGACCGAGCAGCTCGATTACGCGATCAAGGCCTTCAAGGAGGCCATGGCGCTGGACGAAGGTCTTGGGGACCAGGCGCGCCTCTCCGCGGGCTACCGCCGCATGGCCATGGTCTTCGAGAAGAACCTCGAGCTCAAGCGTGCCCGAGAGCTGTACGAGAAGTCCCTGGTTCTGGAGCAGGGCCGAAACAGCTCCGAGGGGATCGCCCGGGTCTATCACCACCTGGGGCGCCTCGCAGAGCTGGACCAGGACTGGGACGAGGCCGTGGCGCAGTACCGGGAGTCCCTGCGGCTCAAGGAAGAATCCAACGACGAGGCGGGCATGGCCGCCACCTGGCACCAGCTCGGGAACCTGTACGTCAAGACCCGCGTCTTCGAGACCGCGGTGGAGTGCTACGAGGAGGCGCTCCTCCTCGAGGTCAAGCTCGATGACGGAGAGGGCCGGGCCCGCACCCTGGCCCAACTCGGTCTTGCCCGCATGGAACTGAGCGAGCCCGAGGCTGCGCTCAATGATCTGGTCCTGGCCTACAACATCCTTCAGAAGCTGCGGTCCCCCCTGGCCGGAGAGG
>CAYOTU010000073.1:0-11895 GCA_964406905.1 uncultured Myxococcales bacterium
CGGATAAGGTGCAGGCAAAAACCCTGGGCTCCGCGGGTGACCAGGCGGACGCGCCCCGGCGTGTCATCAGAATCCGGCGGGACCAGGTCTCGCTCAAAAAACTGCCAGCCGCCAAGACGCACCTCGTGGCGCCAGCCCGCTGGGACGAGGCGAATGACCTCAGTAGCGATCGCCTTACCCACGACCAGGGCCATGAGCGCTAAGCCGATGGCCCCGATGATGGGTCCGAAGAGAAATCCGAAGACCGGGGCGGCCTTCACGTTCGCCATCATCAGGGCCCCGACGCCCAGGGACAGTACCCCGGCCGTGGCCAGGGATGGGGCCAGAGGACTGCCCGAGCCGAGGCGAACGATAATCTCTTCCTTGACGGGAGTGACCTCGGTCGGTACGGCGGCTTCGGGGAGTTCCGTAATCTTCCGGAGCCCCGCGGCTATCTCCCTGGCCAGATCCTCGTCCCGGGGCTCCGCAACGAGAACCGTGGCGCCGGAGGACAGGACCAACTCCACAGAGGCCACCTCCACTGCTGTCTCCTCCCGGCCCCAGCGTTCAGTGCGACTGGCGACAGCGACCCCCCGGACAGCGCCCGCGTCCACGACCAGCGCGTCGTTCTCCCGTGCTCCGCCCAGGCGGAAGCGACGGGGGCCGGACTCCCAGAGGAGACCGCCCTTGGGCTCATGCACGAGACGCCCGACCATGAGAAAGAGACCCCCGGAGACGAGCGAGAGGGCCGCCAGGATCAACCGCGCGGCGATGCTCTGCTCGTCGGACAGCAGCAGGAGCCAGGCGCCACCAATCATTTGCGCCGTGCCCATGATGTTCAGCGCTGTCCCCGCCATCCCGTTGTGCCGCGGTTCCATCAGGACCACATCCTCGCCCTCGCCCATGACTCCCTCCAGGCAACGAACCGGGCGCTATTATAGGGATCAGCCCCTGACAAAACCAGGAATTGGTATAATACCTTGCGCCAAGTCAGCGCCCCTCCTATCATTCGCTGGTTATTGCCCTGCATGGAGGAGGTCCCCCGTGAAAACAATCATCGAGCCCTTCAAGATCAAGATGGTGGAACAGATCCGCATGACCACCAGCGAGGAGCGTAAAGCAATCATCCGGGAGGCTGGGTACAACCTCTTCCTGGTCCATGCTAAAGACGTTCTGATCGATCTGCTGACCGACAGCGGGACCTCGAGCATGAGCGACCTCCAGTGGGCCGCAATGATCACCGGCGACGAATCCTACGCCGGCTCTCGCAGTTTTTACCGCTTCCAGGAGGTAGTCCGGGATCTGACGGGCTACGAACACGTGATCCCCACCCACCAGGGCCGGGCCGCTGAGCGGATCCTGTTCTCCTGCACCACGAAGGAAGGGGACGTGGTCCCCAACAACACCCACTTTGACACCACCCGGGCCAACGTGGAGTACACCGGGGCCGAGGCTCGGGACCTGGTGGTCCCCGAGGGCCTCGATCCCTCCTGCGTACTACCCTTCAAGGGCAACATGGACCTGGACGCGCTGGCCCGCTTCCTTGACGAGGTGCCCGCAGAGCGGATCCCCTTGGGGATGACGACCATCACCAACAACGCGTCCGGCGGCCAGCCCGTGAGCATGGAAAACATCCGGCGCACCGGCGAGCTGCTCCACGCCCGGGGGATCCCGTTCTTCATCGACGCATGCCGCTTCGCAGAGAACGCGTATTTCATCAAAGAACGTGAGGCCGGTTACAAGGACCGGACGCTGAAGAGCATCTCGCAGGAGATGTTCTCCTACGCGGACGGCTGCACCATGAGTGCGAAGAAAGACGCATTGGTCAACATCGGCGGCTTTCTCGCCATGAACAAGAAGGAGTGGGCGGATCGGGCAAGGAACCTCCTGATCCTCACCGAAGGCTTCCCGACGTACGGCGGCCTGGCAGGACGGGATCTGGCCGCCATGGCCCAGGGCCTCCAGGAAGTGCTTGAATTGGACTACATGCAGTACCGGATCCGATCCACCGCCTACCTGGGGGAGAACCTCCTGAACAAGGGCGTCCCGATCTACCGGCCCCCCGGTGGCCACGCTATCTATGTGGACGCAAAGGCCTTCCTCCCTCACATCCCTCAGGAGCAGTTCCCTGGACAGGCCCTCGCTGTGGAGCTGTACCTGAAGGGGGGCATCCGGGCCGTGGAAATCGGCAGCGTGATGTTCGGCAAGAAAGACAACGCCACCGGGCAATTCATCCCCGCGAAGAACGAGCTGGTGCGTCTGGCGATCCCCCGGCGGGTCTACACACAGAGTCACGTGGACTACATCATCGAGGTTTTCGAGGAAATCGCCGAAAACCGGGAGCGCTGCCGCGGCCTTAAGTTCGACCAGCGGCCAGAGGTCCTGCCCCACTTCACGTCAACATTTACGCAGATTTAGAACGGTCAGAACGT
The DNA here is from genome assembly GCA_964406905.1 of uncultured Myxococcales bacterium. Classification (GTDB taxonomy): domain Bacteria; phylum Myxococcota_A; class UBA9042; order CAIXZC01; family CAIXZC01; genus CAZNWW01. Next base: position 2,412 of record CAYOTU010000073.1, read on the forward strand.
CAGTTCGACGCCCGCCCGAAGTTCGAGGGGCCAGTGATCCGAGGGATCGCCTTCCTTCAGGAAAATCGTCGTGTCCAGCTCTGCGAACACGCCCAGCACGTTCATGAAATGGTAGTCCATGCCGACGCCCACGAGGAATCCCCAGTCAAAGGGTCCGTGGACATTGACCGGCACCGCAGCCCGCAGATAGACGAGGGGCACGTCCAGGCGCACACCCGGCAGGATCTGGACCATCTTGTCGATGTTCTCCATATCCATGCGCATGGCCAGGTCGATCTTGATCATCGTGATCTTGTAAAACAGCAGGACCTCAAGGCTGGCGTCAGTCCGGCCCACGTCCTGGTCCTCAAACAACATGCCCATCCCCAGGGAAGCCGCTGCCCCGACGTCCGCGGCAGCAGGCGCGGGAGCCAGGGCCAGAACAAGCAACAACACAGCAGCGGTCAGTAAGGTCTTCATGGTCTCGCTCCTTGTTTTTGGAATCCCGTCCGACGCCACGAAGGCTACGCCATTCATCCGTGGTTGCCAAGACAGAGCAACTCCCGCATAGTACGAACCCGCGGGGAGGCAGGGCCGAATGAAGCGTGATTATTATGATGTGCTGGGGGTCGCCCGAAGAGCGGACGCTGCGACGATCAAGCGGGCCTACCGACAGATGGCGATGAAGTATCACCCGGACAAGAACCCCGGGGACAGCGCTGCTGAGGAATCCTTCAAGGAGGCGGCTGAGGCTTACGAGGTCCTGTCTGACGACGACAAGCGCGGTATCTACGATCGCTTCGGCCACGACGGTCTCTCCAGCCGAGGCTTCTCCCGGGGCTTCTCAAGCCAACAGGACATCTTCTCGAGCTTCGGCGACATCTTCGGCGACATCTTCGGTGGAATGTTCGGGGGCGGGATGGGCGGCCAGGGCCGTGGCCGGGCGCGGGTCCGGCGAGGCGCGGACCTTCGCATGGCCCTGGAGATCAGCCTTAAGGACGCTGTCTTCGGCGTCGAGCACATCGTAGAGGTACCCCGCCGTGAAATCTGCGCGGACTGCAAAGGCACCGGCGCCGCTGCCGGGGGTATCAAGACCTGCGTCCAATGCGGCGGCAGCGGGCAGGTGATGAGCCGCCAGGGCTTTCTGACCCTGTCCATGCCCTGCCCCCGGTGCAACGGCCGGGGCCAGGAAATCGCTCAGCATTGCAGTACATGTCAAGGTAAAGGCAGCAAACGCGTAAGCGACAAGGTTGAGATCTCCATCCCAGCGGGGGTGGACAACGGGGACACCCTTCGGGTCTCCGGCAAAGGTGAGGGCAGCCGCAACGGCGGCCCAACCGGGGATCTCTATGTAGAGATCCGGGTTGCCGAACATCCGCGCTTCCAGCGAAATGAGTGGGACCTGCACACGCCCCTGAAGCTGCCTTTCCTCGACGCGCTCATGGGCACCGAGGTGACCTTCGAAACCCTGGACGGTGAGGAGACCCTCAAGATCCCCGAGGGTTCGCAGCCCGACGACGTAATCCGACTGCGGGGCAAGGGGGTCCATCGGCTCCAGCACCGGGGTCGGGGGGACCTCCATGTTCACCTGGACGTGCGCTTCCCTGACAAGCTCGGGCGGAAGCAGCGCAAGGCCCTTCAGGACTTAAAGAAGCTCTTCTAAGAATGGGCAGCAATGCCCTTGGAGATATTACGAATGTTCATTCCATTCCAGCTCGGCCGCTATACGGTATCAGGACGGGTCCGAACGGGGGGAATGAGCGAAATCCTTGAAGGGCAGTTCGTGGACGCTGACGGAGATCTCGCCCGTATTGCGATAAAGCGTCCCCTCCCCGAGGCTGCGCCAGACCCTCGCCTGATGCTGATGTTCTGGGAGGAGTGCAGCCTCATGGAGCGGGTGAGCCACGACGTATTCCCCCACTTCATCGAGTCAGGCATGGCCAGCGGCCAGCCATACCTGGCCATGGAGCTGCTCCGGGGGACACGGCTGCGGGAGTTCCTCAACGAACGCGCGGAGGGAAGTCCAAAGGTGAACCCGGCTACCTGGGTTCTGGCGGCCGCGGAGATTGCGGACGCTGCCCACAGCTTGCATTGCCTGCCAGCGGAGAACGGACGGACGATCCTCCACGGGGACATCAACCCCTCCAACATCATGATCGACGCGGAAGGCCGGATCCGCCTGATCGACCTGGGCATAGCCGCGGGCATCAGCCGAGGAATCAGCGGCGTCCTCCCCGGTCACCGACGCTACCATCCCCCCTACCTGCCCCTGGACGTGGAAACCCCGGGCGTGGACCTGGACACCTGGGCGATCGCCCAGGTCCTGGTGGAGTGCCTCGACGGCCAGGATGCTTCCGTGGTGATGGCCCGCGGCCTGCCCGAGCCTCTCGGAACGATCCTATCCAACGCTCTGGACTCGGGGGGTATGTACGTCTACAAGGACGCCGCGCAATTCAGCCGGGATCTGCGGTCCTTCATTCGCGATAATCGGATCCCCGAGATGCGTAAGGAGTTGGCCGCTCTGACCCGGTAGGGTCCTCCTCTTCGGGGTCGGGTCCCATGAGGCGGCGCCAGACCTCTTTCCGCTGGCGGGCCTTGTAGGCCTCGTGGTTTGCCGGGCCCCGCTCGTTCTCCTCCCACGTTTGCAGATCGAAGATCTGGAACTCCACGGGAATGAAGACGATCTTCCCGAACTCCAGGAGCGCCGGGTCATCGATGTTCTCAAGAAGGCGGTCCACCCGATGGGGGATGTCCGCGACGAAGCTGATCACCCGGAATTGGGGATGGGTGAACTCATTGAAGAGCTTGTACCGCTCCTCCCCGATGGGAACCTGGAGGTCGTCCCGCATTCCGAGCCGCGGCAGCAGGGTCCGCACTGCGAGGAGATTGTTCCTGGACTCCTCGGGGATGATGTAGTTGAAAGGCACCAAGCGCTTCTTGAGGAAGAAGATGATCGGGACGATGTCCGAGATCTCCCGGGACACGATACGAAACCGGAGGCGGTCGTAGACCTGGGTCGCAGTGGCGGCCTCCTTGGACAGGACCTTTGTGACCGTGGAATCCCGTGTCTTGTGGGAGCAGCAGAAATGCTCGATGTGAAAGCCGATGGACCTCATATGGTCCACGGTGTCCCTGACCCGTTTCTCCACCTCGGTGAAGAGTGAACGCTCCGACACGGGCAGACGGATGAATAGCTGCCGCGCGTCCAGATGGTTGAGCACGTGAAGCACTTTAAGCAGCGTGCAGGCCTGGGACTGGATGGGGGACTTCCCCGACGCTACCAGGAAGAGATTCTGAATTCGGGAAGGGGCCACCAGGATCTGCGGTAGAGAGACGTCGAACTCGTCCTTCAGGTAGTTCAGTGTTCGTTCGTGCAGAACCTTGAGTCGATCCCGATCCGCTACATCATTGGGGTTGTATCCATTGCCCCGCAAAAAATCGTTCACCGCGGGGACCGTCTTGAGATTCAGCCGATGCCAATCGAGCACCGAGCAGCCCGTCAGGAGTACCCCGATCTCCTCCACATGCCCCAGGCTCAGATTCTCCGACTGGAGAAAATGCTGGAGACTGAAGTCGAGAGTGATCAGGTTGTCGCTGTCGGCCATCGCATCCTCGGTAATTTGGAGGTGCTTAGTATATCGCAACCGCCGCTGGGATCAACTGGATTTTCTCATCCAGGGCCCAGGAGGTCCCGCCGCACAGCAGGCGACACGCGAGGAGCCAGGAACGCGTCCAGGAACCGCCGGAGATTCACCGCTGGAGCCCAGCGGGTCGGCAGGTAGGCCCGGGGCAGAAAATTCCCCGGTGCGAGCCGCGCCTTCTCCAAAACCAACTCGTCCCGAGTCTCTCTGGTAGTGTGGAACACCGCTTCGAGACGCCGATCCGTGGGCAGCCCGTCCAACCCGGATAGGTTTTGGGCCGCATCCGGGTGGAGTTCGTTCCACCGGGGGTCCGCCGGAAACTCCATAAAAAAGGTCCCCTTGATCATCACCAGCAGGACGCCGGTGACCAAGCCAAGACCGATCAAGTTCGCACGCAAGGTGGAAATTCGGGCGAAGCGCAGGAGCCCTGCGGACATGAGCAGCACCGCCGCGGGGACAATCAGCATCGCTATCGCCATGCGGCGCTCGTCCCAGTTCTCCTGAAAACCCCACCACAGAAAGGTCACCATGACCAAGGCAACGAAGAAACGCGCCAGCCGCCGGTCTTCACGGTGGAGTGGCCCTGCCCCAAGAAAAAACGTCGCAGCGAAGAACAGGCCGAAACCCCGGGCCAGGGCCATGGGCATCCCCAGGAACGTCGGGAAGGGGAAATGTGGAGTGCGCACGACGTTGGCCTGCAAGGGGAAATTGAAGAGCGCGGCGGAGCTGAACTGCCAGCCAAAAATGCTGTGGGTAAAGTGGGTCCCGCCGCCGGGGATAACCTGCCGGGGATGGACCAGAATCGACCCGAAGGCCAGCTCCTTCCAGTAAAGCGCCGGCGCCAGGGCCAGGATGAAACCGACAAGCGCGAAGACCCCGTCCGTCAGGCGAACCGGAATGACCGCCTTCTTGTCCGTGGCGAGCATCAGGAAGATTACGGGTACGAAAACCAGGGCCTCGTTCTCCACGGAGACGAGGGCCCCAAACAGCATCCCCAGCAGGAGGAAGTGCCGGGCCGGGTCCACGAGCAGGTACATGATCGCGGCCACGAGGGTCACCGCGATAAACGCCGGGTGGAGGTTCTGGTACGAGAGCATGAAGGGATTGATCGTGGCCAGGAGTTGGGCGCAAAAGGCCAGCCAGCGGCGCCCGAAGACCCGCGCGGTCATCCCGTACATCAGCAACGAGAGGAGTGCGGGGATCACAGCGTAAAGGAGGTGTGCGCCCGCTGGTCCGAAGAGGCGCAGAGGAACAGCCAGGATCACGGCTGCGCCGATGCATTGGTCCCCCGTCGCTGTGCTCCCCGGACCCAGGGCTGTGACACTGTCCGGCGCCCGCTTCGGCACATTGACCAGGATCTCGGCACCCTCCTGGTCCAGGATTCGCACCGAACGCTCGGCCAGGAACATCCCCGGCACAAACATTCGCGCGTCTGACGGCGTAGCGGCCGGGCCCTGGTAGTTGAGCATGAAGACGGAGAACACCACCAGCGCGCCCACCATACCGAAACGGCTCGGGTTCTTGCTCCGGGTGACACTGAATTCCTCAAAGTTGGCCATCAGTGGACCCTCCGTCCGAACAACCACACCACCCCGACGAGTAAAGGCAATCCTGCAAGATACGTCAACCACGGACTCATCGCGAGGCGGGGCAAGAGCACGTAGCCGCCACTCGCCGCGACGGCCATGGCGAGGGTGGCGTAGGGCAACTGGGTCCGTACGTGGTCCATGTGATCCGACCCGGATCCAATACTTGAGAGCATGGTCGTGTCCGATATTGGTGAGCAATGATCCCCATAGACCGCACCGTCCAGGACCGCTCCCGTGGCCAGCAGGACCAGCACTGGGGCTGCCTCCATACCCGCGGAGGAGGCCGCGGCCAGGGGCACAGCAACGGGCAGAAGAATTGCCATGGTCCCGTAGGACGTACCGGTGGCAAAGGCTGCGGCGGCAGCGGTGCCGAACACCGCCAGTGGAATCCACAGGGGATCCACATCCCGGAGGAGGGAGATCAGGTACTCCGCAGTTCCCAGAGCCTCCGCGCCCGTGGTGCGCTGGAGGCCCAAGGCCAGCGCGATGAGGCCGATAGCGGGGAGCATGCTCGTCATGCCGGTGTTAAAGGCCTTGGCGACCTCCCCCGGGGTCAGGAGCCGTTGCCACAGGGACATGCCAACGGCCAGGAGACAGCCCATGAGCCCCGCTGCGACCATCCACGGCCCCGTGTTCGTCACGTTCGTGAAGGCCTTGCGCCACCCGTCAAGAGAGAAGACATCAGCCTCCCCGGGGGGAAGGGTCGCAGCCCCCGCCAGATAGAACGCCACGAAGATGAACCCCAGCACAGCGCCGATGGGAATCATCGCGTTGTACCATCGTGCGGGTACTCCAGACTTCGTGGTAAACCGGTTGAAAGCCGCGCTGGTCATGGGCCGGCTCCCCGGCGCGACGAGGGTGCCGTCCCGCCGCGCCCGCTCCTCGGCCTTGCGCATGGGCCCGAAGTCACGACCGGTCACCGCGATGACGAAGACCATGATGAGTGCGAAGAAGCAGTAGAACCGGTACGGGATCAGGTGCAGGAAGACCCCATATCCGCTCGCAGCGATGACCGAGAGGTGAGTTATCTGCTCCTCCAGATACTGGATCTCGATGCCAATCCAGGTGGAGACCAGGGCGACAGAAGCGACGGGGGCCGCTGTGGAGTCAACTATGTATGCGAGCTTCTCTCGGGAGATCCTGTGTCGATCCGTGAGGCTTCGTGCGGTCGTGCCCACCACCACGGTGTTTGAATAGTCGTCGAAGAAGACCACCAGGCCCATTACCCCGACGAGCCCCTGCGCGCTTCGGCGACCCCGCGCGAGGTGGGAGACCCCCCCCACGAGGCCGGCGATCCCGCCGTTCCTGATCAGGATCCCGATCATGCCCATGAGGAGCAGGGTGAAGATAATCATGGACATGCTGCCGACGTTCCAGAGCGTCGGCAGCGTGTAGGTCCAGACAGCGTGAAACAGGGAGCGGGCCGGATCGTGGGGGCCGGCCAGGGCCGCACCCAACCAGACGCCGATGAAGAGGGCCAGGAGGATCCGCCGCCAAACAAGGGCCACCAGGATCGCCAGGATCGGTGGCGCCATGGCAAAAGGCCCCAGAACGATCCAAGTCCCGGCGGTACGCGGCAGCATGGCCAGCGCGCCAGCGATAATGACGATCAACCCCGTGGTCCAGGCCACCCGTCGCAGAAGACTCGGGGCCTCGGTTTTTTCGGTGTCGCTCACTCGGCCAGCACTTCGTCCATCCAGATCGCGTATGCGGGCGCCAGATCTTCCACCTCAGAGCGCATAACTGCTGAATACTCCATGTCTCCGTCCGCACCGGCCAGGAGCCCCTCCAAGACCAGGAGAATCGGGTGCCCAGGGACCTCCATGGACAGATGCTTCAGCTCAACCCGTGCCGCGGACAACCGGCCCATTCGGGCCAGTAGCAGAGCCCGGTTCAGGCGCCCGGTCCTGTGCCACGGCGCCAGCCCGACGGCCTCGTCGTATAGAGCTAGGGCCGCTTCGGGCTCGCCCCGTCGTTCCAGGCAGATAGCGTCCAAACAGATGCCGATCGCCTGGTTCCCTGGTGCCTCCCTGGTCCCCTCGCAGAACTCGCTGACATCAAGCGATGGGGACGATCCGGCTCCGCCCTCCGGGTTCCTGCCTTCCAGCGCGGCCCGGAGGGCCAGGTAATCTGCGACCTCGACGTCGCCGGACAGAAGAACCGCGGGAGACGCGTCCGCCGGCAGATTCCGCTGTGCCCAGATCAGGGGGAGCACTCCGCCCCAGGTCTCCACCTCGGTCCGGGGAAAACCCCACTCGGGTGCGTCCACACCCTCATCCAAAGCCAGAGCCAGGATCCCGCGACGGATCTCCGCGGCCGCTGAGCCGTCCCCCAGATCTTCGACGGCACGAGCCGCACCGGCCCGATCGCCGCTGCGGACCCGAGCCAGCCAGAGGGTGATCCAGATCCATGAATCCTCCTCCTGCGAGGGGCTCTGCTCGAGCATGGCATCGAGGGCCTGGACCGCCAAGTCCCAGCGTCCCCACCCTACCGCGGCCAGGGCCGCGCAGCGCAGGGCCCCCGATGCCTCGGGCTGGAGCCGCCACGCCGCATCGCATAGGGGCCAGGCGCGGTCGAACTCGCCGGCCTCCAGGGCCTCTACCCCCGCGACAAGATGGTGCTCAGCGCGAGCGGCCGCATCCATCCCCGTATCGCAGCCTCCGAGCCCGAGGGCCAGGACAGTGAGGATGACTTGATGGAGACGGGCCTGCTCTGTAAATCCGATTGACATAGCCGTTAGTGTAACCCAGACTTTTGCGCGTTTACAGGACCGGGAGGGAGACCTCATGAGCCATAAAGCAACCACCATCCTCGACGCGATTGGCGATACGCCTTTGCTCCGGCTCCAGCGCATGTGCCAGGGTGACGTCTTCGGCAAGGCCGAGTTCCTCAACCCGGGCGGGAGCATCAAGGACCGCATCGCGAAGCACATCATCCAGAATGCGATAACGGACGGTGAACTGAAACCCGGCGACACCATCATCGAGGCCACCTCGGGGAACACCGGCATCGGAATCGCCATGGTCGGCGTACAGCTCGGGTTCCGGGTGGTCATCGTCATGCCCGAAAACATGAGCGAAGAGCGCAAGAAGATCATCCGGGCCCTCGGCGGCGAACTCGAGTTGACCCCTGCGGAGGAAAGCCTGGACGGCTGCTTCGCACGTCTGGACGAGCTCAAGGACGAGATCGGGAACGTCTACGTCCCGGGCCAGTTCGTGAATCTCCGCAACCCGGAGATCCACTTCCAAACCACGGGTCCGGAGATATGGGAGCAGACCGGCGGCTCAGTGGACGTCTTCGTCGCTGGCGTGGGCTCCGGCGGCACTCTTCAGGGCGTGGGCTCCTTCCTGAAGGAGAAGAATCCGGATGTCCAGATCGTCGCGGTGGAGCCAAAGAACGCCGCGGCCCTCCTGGGGCGGGAGCCCGGCCTCCATCAGATCCAGGGCATCGGCGACGGCTTCGTCCCGGACGTCCTGGATCTGAACCTGGTGGATATGGTGATGACGGTGACCGACGAGGCCGCTGTCGAAACCACCCGCCGCATGGCTCGCGAGGAGGGCATCCTGGCAGGCACCTCCTCCGGCGCCAACCTCTGGTGCGCGCTCCACTTCGCCGCGCCCGGCCGCTCCGTGGTCACAGTCTTCCCCGACCGCGCAGAACGCTACTTCTCCACCGCGTTGATCTAACCTATCCATTATCTAAAGTGCTCAGGGGCGGATTTGAACCACCGACACGTGGATTTTCAGTCCACTGCTCTACCAACTGAGCTACCTGAGCGTGGCAAGCAGGGGTGTTTGTAATCAAGCCGGCGTTCTGTGTCAAGAGGAAAGGACCGAAAGGGCAGCCACGGTCGCAGGCTCCCGGCTGGGATCGGGGCAAGCCCCCTGGCGTTCACGGGGCACGGGCTTGGGGGGGCTGCTGGAGGTCGACGCCGAGAAAGCTGAGGATTCGACGGGCGCTGGCTCGGGGCTGCTCCCAGAAGAGCATGTGCGCGCTGTGGTCCATGGTATCGTGGGCCGTGAGGACCTCGGGACGAAGGCCCGCGGCGATCTCCTGCTGGTAGCGGCGGGGGAGGACAGGGTCGTAGGCACCCGAGAGAAGCAGGACCGGGGCGGCCACCTCGACGAGCCTTTTTCGGAGGTCGTACGGGCGACGCTTTATTCCTGCCAGGAGGCAGGCAGCGGGCTGCTGCTTTGCCCAGCCCAGTTCCCGGCAGGCCACCACCAGGAAGAGGGCCTCGGAGGACAGCTCGTCCAGACGCAGGACGCTAGCGCC
>CAYOTU010000074.1:0-11808 GCA_964406905.1 uncultured Myxococcales bacterium
GCGGGACGCGCCCGTGGATGTGTCCCTCTCAGTTGACCTCGAAAGAAGCCACCGAATGGGAGACGGCGTGCTGCGCCACATCGAGGTCAAGGTCCTGGACGACGAGGGGACCTGGATCGCCACCTCCAGCTTCGACTTCCCCGAAGACCTCTACCCCGACGGCCCGGGGCCCCTCCGGACCAGCCCCGGTGCGATCCAGTTACAGGTCCCGCCGGGGCAGTACCGGGTCTCCCTCACTCTGCAATATCGTCGTACAGGCGGGGGCGTCGCACCGCCGGAGCTGCAGGCTGAATTTGACGTCACTGTGGAGGACCGAGAAACCGATCTCGTGGTACGACCCTGAGGGAGACAGCGGATGGCGAACACCCTGGTGATGAGCGGCGATCTCAAGAAGGTCTTCGACCTTGCGGACAAGGTAGCGCTTCATTACAAAGAGGATCTCTCTACCCTGCACATCCTCATTGCGATGTTGCGGGTCCAGCCCAACAGCGCGCTGCCGGTCCTGGAGCAAAGCGGGGTCTACCTGAAAGACGACAAGCGCCACCGGGACCGCCCCAGGAAGAGCCTCCTGGATATCCGCGACGACCTGATCAAAGCAGCAGGCCGCCTGGGCCTCAGCGAACCCGAAGATACAGTAAAGATCTGCGAGCAAAAGGCATTCCAACTCGCAGCGGCTCGAAACACACCCCATGTCAACCCCCTCTTTCTCCTGGATGCCATGCTCCGAATTCGGCGTTCCCTGGCTTACCAGGCCATCGACCAGGCGGGGGTGAACCTCTCCCGGATCCGCACCCGCCTCAACGCCAAGCAGGCCAACCTGCGCGTCACCCGTACCATCGACCCCATCACCGAGGAGGAAGAGGAGAAGGAGCGGCGCAGCGAGGAGGAAGCCGAGCAGATCCGCAACGGGGACACGGGCATGCAGGACACGGTCGGGGTATCCTTTGGCAAGCCCCGGCCACAGGAGAACTCGGGGCTGAAGCAGACATCGACCGTCCCGCAGGACGAGGATGCGGACGAGAACTCGATTCCGTTCGACGTTGACGAGAATCGCTTCCCCCTCCTCGCCTCAATGACTGACAACCTCACGCGCAGGGCTGCGCAGGGCTCCATCGATCCCATCATCGGCCGGGATCGCGAGATCCGTCAGGTGGTCAAGACCCTTCTGAAACGCAACACCAACAACCCCTGCCTCATAGGCGAGCCCGGCGTCGGCAAAACCGCACTGGCCGAAGGTCTCGCCCTGGAGATTGCGAACCGAACCGCACAGAGCAAGCCCCTCCACAACCGAACCATCCTGAGCCTCCAGACATCGGCCCTGGTCGCTGGCACCTCCCTGCGAGGCTCCTTCTCGGAACGAATGATCCAACTCCGTGAGGAGGTCGAGCGCGGCGAGGGCCGCTTTATCATCTTCATCGACGAGATCCACACGATGGTCGGTGCGGGCGCGGGCGAGGGAGCGCTGGACGCGGCCAACGAACTCAAGGCGGCCCTATCCCGGGGGAAGTTCCCCTGCATCGGCGCCACAACCCTCCTGGAATACAAGAAGTACATCGAGTCGGATCCCGCGCTGGAGCGCCGCTTCCAGCCTGTCGTGGTGGCCGAGCCGAGCCCTGACGAGACAACGGAGATACTGCGGGGCATCCTCCCGTTCTACGAGAAGCATCATTGCGTCCGCTACACGCCCCGCGCGGCCGAGGCTGCCGTACGGCTGACAGTGCGCTACATCCTGGACCGCTTCCTCCCCGACAAGGCCATCGAGGTCCTGGACTTCGCCGGTGCGGGCTGCAAGGCCGACGGCCGGGAGGAGGTCACCGAGGAGGACGTCGCTGAGGTCGTATCCGAGAAGGTCGGTGTCCCCATCGAGAAGCTCCTCCTCTCCGCGGCCAACCGCTATAACCAGCTCCTGGGCTTCATGAAGGAACGGATCGTCGGTCACGGGGCCGAGCTGGAGCGCATGGCGGACGGCCTCAAGCGGGGCCTGGCCGGGCTCGGCGGCGATCGACCCCTGGCGAGTTTTCTCCTTGTGGGCCCGCCGGGCGTAGGCCGGTCAGAGACCTCCCGTGCCCTGGGACGTTTCCTGTTCGACGACGAGCACGAAATCCGCGTCTTCGAGGGCGTGGAATACACCGAGGGGCACTCCGTAGCCAAGCTGGTGGGCACAGCGCCCGGGTATGTTGGCTTCGAGCAGGGCGGACAACTCACCGACGTGATGTATCGCCGTCCCTTCCAGATCCTTCTCTTCAAGGACTTCTCCCGAGCCCATCCCGAGGTCCAAGAGTTGTTGATTCGCCTGGTGGCCACGGGACGCCTCGTCGACGGCAAGGGCCGCACCGTGGCCTTCTCCAACGCGATCCTGATGTTCACCCTGGACGCGGACCCGGACGTCTTCTCAGGCGGTAGAGGCTCCTCTATGGGCTTCGCTCCAAGCAACGCTGACGGGACTGAACCTTCCGCTGACCTTGTCTGGGAAAAGCTGGAGGCCACGGTCCCCCAGGGTCTGCGACACGCGGTGGACGAGGCCCTGCTCTACCGTCCCCTGTCTCAGGACCAGGCCCTGGAGGTCTCGCACCGTCTCGCAATACAACTGGATGAGCGGCTTCTGGCCGAGAAGGACATCGGCGTCACCCTTTCGGAGGAAGCCGTGGCGCTGATTGTGGAACGGGGCGGCTACCGCCGAGACGAGGGGGCGCGCCCTATGCGCCGCATCCTCCAGGTAGAGGTGGAGAACCGGGTGGCCGAGCTGATCCTCTCCGGTGAAGCGCGGCGAGGCTCCCGGATAACCGTCACATGCGAGGACGACGAGTTCCGTTTCTTCGTCAGGACGCCGTAGCAGGCGTATTCGAGGTAAGGAGCCGCCGGACAACGATCCGGCGCGCGTCGGGGCCATCGACCCCCTCCCCCACAGCTACAGCCGCGCCGCGGCTGTCCACCATGAGGAGGGGCCCTGCACCGTGTCCGCCCCGGTCCTCCACTGCGCCACCGTTCAAGACTTCGCTCAGTTCACCTTCGTCGAGCAACCGGCGAGGCCAATTCGGCAGCGCATCGGGCAGGGGACGCCAGTGCTCCCCGGGCGCAGAAAGGGCCATGAGAGCTTCGAGCCCCACCGCGTCGTCTACGTGGAAGCCACCTGTGCGCTCCCGCCGCAGGCCGGCCAGGTGGGCTGCGGATCCTAGCGCACGCCCCAAATCAACCGCAAGGGAGCGGATATAGGTCCCGGGGGAACAGCGAACATCCAGCCAGGCATCCGTACCCTCCACCCTCAGGATCTCGATGGCAAAAATTTGAATCTCCCGCGGGGGGAGATCCTTGGCGTCGATCTCGCCCCGCCGGGCTCGCACATGGGCCCGCTCTCCGTCCACGCGAACCGCTGAGAATGACGGCGGAATCTGGGTCAACTCGCCGACGAAGCGCGGCAGCGCGGCCGCCAGGGCCGCTGCCATATCCGGAGGCGGCGCTGCGACCCGGGTTACCTCCCCCTCAACGTCGAAGGTCGTGGTTTCTTCGCCGAAGCGCACCTGCGCGACGTAGCCTTTCTCACCAGCCTGGAGCCAGGGGACCAGACGGGTAGCATAGCCGGTGCAAACCACCAGGAGCCCTGTCGCAGCGGGGTCCAGAGTGCCGGTATGTCCCACGGGATCGAGACGGAAGTGCCGCCCCACAGAACGAGTCGCCGCGGCGGAGGTGACCCCAACCGGTTTGTCGAGCAGGAGGATACCCGGTGGACCGGGCTCGCGCCTACGCCCCATCGTCCTTCAGGTGCTCCTCGTTTTTGAGGCGCTCCTCGTCCAGCGACCGAAAGATCGACTCGATACGCTCGATGCGATCCAGGCTGGTATCATGGGCGAACCGTAGAGTCGGGACGTACTTGATCTTCATCTGGAGCCGGAGTTCCTGGTGGAGCCTGTAGCGGGCTCGACCGAGCGCGGCCAGGGTCCGCTCCACCCGGGCCGTGTCGTCGTTGTGATTGAGCAATTGGAAGTAAACCGTAGCGCTCTTGATGTCGGGCGCCATCTTCACGTCGGTGATGATTACGCCCTCGATATCAGGGTCTGAAGTTCCCCGGGAGAGGCGCTCCGCAAGGATCCGGCTGACGAGTTTTCCCACGCGGTCGCCCCGCGACCAGCCTTTCATCGTTCGATAATTTCCAGTTTGGCGGCGATCATCTCGATGGTGTAGGCCTCGATGATATCTCCGTTCTTGATGTCGTTGAACCCTTCCAGCCCGATGCCACACTCGTAGCCCTGGGCGACCTCCTTCGCGTCGTCCTTGAAACGGCGGAGTGAGCCAAGCTTGCCATGCCACACCACCGTCCCCTCTCGGATCAGGCGTATATCAGCGGTACGCAGAATCTTACCGTCGATGACGTAGGATCCAGCGATACGACCGCCCTTGGGAACCTGGAAGATCTCCCGAACCTCGGCGCGGCCAAGATAGACCTCGTTGGCCACCTTGTCCAAGGCCCCTTCCATGGCCGCCTTGACCATATCGATGATGTCGTGGATCAGGGAGTGGGTCTTGATCTCGACGCCGACCTGGTCAGCCAGGGTCCGGGCCTTGCCCTCGGGACGCACGTTGAAGCCGATGATGAAGCCGCCCCCGGCCAAGGCCAGGTTCACGTCGGTTTCCGTAATGCCGCCGACCCCCTCGTGGACGATCTGGATCTCGACGCGCTCGTCGTGGAGCTTCTGGAGGGCCTGGGAGAGGGCCTCGACCGCTCCCTGGCTGTTCCCCTTGAGCACGACAGCGATTTCCTTTGTCTGGTCACCGGTCTTGGCGAAAAGTTGCTCCAGAGAGAGGGCCGATGTCTTGCCGTACTTCTCGTCCCGTTCCTTGGTCGTGCGGTGCTCCACCAGGTTACGGGCCGCCTTGTCGTCCTCTACCACGTTGAAGGAGTCCGACGCTACGGGGACCGCGCTCAGGCCCAGGACCTCCACCGGAATTGAGGGCCCTGCCTGCTTGACGGTCTTGCCATTATCGTCCAGCATCGCCCGGACCTTGCCGAAGCAGGTCCCGGATACCAGTATGTCGCCCACGTGCATGGTACCTTCCTGGATCAGGAGGGTAGCGACGGGGCCGCGCCCCTTCTCGAGGCGAGACTCCAACACGATACCCGCGGCGCGCTTGTTTGGGTTTGCCCGGAGGTCGGCCATCTCCGCCTGTAGGACCACGGCCTCAACGAGGTCGTTGATGCCCACCTTCGTCTTCGCCGAGACATCAACGAAGAGGGTCTCGCCTCCCCACTCCTCAGGGACCAACGCGAGTTCCATCAGTTCCTGACGGACCCGCTGGGGATCCGCCTCGGGGCGGTCAACCTTGTTCACCGCAACGATGATGGGGACCCCTGCGGCTTTTGAGTGGCTCACCGCCTCTCGGGTCTGCGGCATGACGCCGTCGTCCGCGGCCACCACGAGGATCACGAGATCGGTGACCTTGGCCCCGCGGGCACGCATCGCTGTAAATGCCTCGTGCCCCGGGGTGTCAATGAAGGTGATGTTGCCCTTCTTGCCCTTCACTACGTACGCGCCGATGGCCTGGGTGATGCCCCCGGCTTCGCCATCCGCGATGCTCGACTTCTGGATCACGTCAAGCAGGGAGGTCTTGCCATGGTCCACATGCCCCATGATCGTGACCACGGCCTGCCGGGGCTGCAAATCCTCGTCAGCGTCGGCCACCACCTTGATATGCTCCTCCTCCTGGAACGCAACGTTCTGGACCTCATGGCCCAGCTCTTCCGCTACAATCTGCGCGGTGTCGAAGTCCAGCTCTTGGTTCACCGTGGCCATGACGCCCATGGCGAAGAGCTTCTGGATCATCTCCGAGGCCTTGACGGCCATCCCAGCGGCCAGATCGCCGACCGAAATCGTCTCGTTGATCTTCACGATCCGCTTGATGTGGACCGTGGGCCTCATGTCCATCCCCGCACCGCGTTCCTTCTTGCGACGTCCGCGCAGGCGACCGCCGCGGGTGCCCATGCCGTAGCCCTGCTCCTTGCGACGATCGTAGATCAAGCGCTTGCCGCGCCGCTGGGCCGTATCCCGGCCAGGGGGGCCGCGTTTGTCACCCCGACGGGCGCGTGCATCTCGGCTCGGATCATTACCGGGGGCCTGAGGCTTCGGCATCACAGCGGTCGCTGCAGCACGATGCTGCCGAGCCACCTCGGCCGGGTCAGGCAGGGAAACCACCACGGCCTTGTAGGGGTCTTTCTTGAGCTTCCTACGTGGCGTCGGAACAAGATGCTGGTTACCGCCGCGCCTTGGTGCAGGAGGACATACAGACTCGGGCTCGGCCACAAGCTCGGCTGCAGATTTGGCTTCAGGTTCGGCAACAGGTTCGGCAACAGGTTCGGCAACAGGTTCGGCAGCAGGTTCGGCAGCAGGTTCGGCAGCAGGTTCGGCAGCAGGTTCGGCAACAGGCTCGGCCGCAGGCTCGGCCGCAGGCTCGGCCGCGGCGACCTCGGGCTCCGACTCCTTGCCGGACGCTGCCGCAACCGCTCCATCTTCCGTCTCTGGAGCGGGCTCTGGCGCTAAGGTCACCGACTCCGGTGCAGCCTCCGACTCCTGCGTCTCCGCAACAGGCGCCTCCTCGGACACGGTCTCTATCTCCGGCGCGGGGACGGGGGCTGGAATCGCTCCCTCGTCCTCAGATGCCGTGACCTCGGACGCTACCGGGGTCTCGGGCGCTGGATCGACGGTCGTCTCTTCGGAGACGGGCGCAGACGCTGCGGCTGCCTCGACCGGCGCCGGAATCTCACGCTCCGGCGCTGGCTCATCCGCTGTCACGTCGGCCATGGATACCGGAGCAGGGGCTTCTACGATCTTTCTGCGGCGTGGCCGCCGACGTATCACCGTAGAAGAGACCCGCTTTTCGACAATGGTGCCCTGGCTGTCCTTGGCCATTGCGGCCTTGACTCGGAGGGCGTCCTCCTCTTCCAGGTACGAGAGGTGGGTGTCGACCTCGAGCCCAATCTCACGTGCCTTGTCAATGATGGCCGCGTTCTGGACGCCGAGTTCCTTTCCAATCTCGTAGATCCGAACCTTACTCATCTCGGTCGCACTCCTTCCACGGCGCCGTTCATGCCTGCCGCACTCCCCGGGCCTACGTACTGGTCCCGCCATACATCCGGGAGGGAAGCCCCCGGACGAACTTTCCGGCGGAACGCGCGGAGCAAAGCCCCACGCCGATCTGCACGAATAAAGCATCTCTTCCGTCGACAGAGGTAGGCCCCCCGCCCCGGCAGGCGCTGTCGCTCATCCACCACGGGCACGCCATCAACGACGACGAGACGCAACAGCGCGGTCTTGGACGCGCGCCGTCGGCACCCGATACAGGTCCGGGTGGAATCGCTCAATTGATCTCCTCCGTAGGAGGATTCTCTGGAGGATCGGCAACCTCCGGGCTCTCTCCTCCATCGGAATCAGCACCAGTCACGGACTCCTCCGACGGGGTATCTTCCGACGGCGGCGCAATGACCACCGCGGCGGTCTCGAATGCCAGCGAGCCGTCCTCGTCTTCATCTGATTCCAGGGGCCTCGGGGACTCCGAGGGCTCCGAAGGCTCCGAGTCATGCTCAGGCTTCTCCAGATCCAGGTCGTCGCCCGCGGGGGCCGCTTCAGAGGTAGCTTCAGAGGCAGCTTCAGAGGCAGCTTCAGAGGCAGCTTCAGAGGCAGCTTCAGAGACAGCTTCAGAGACAGCTTCAGGAGCGCCTCCAAACGGGACAGGAGGGGGCATCATCGATGCTGGCACAGGGCGTCCGAAGACCGTCGGGCCGCTGACAACAGGTTCCCGCTCAATGGTCCGGCCCTCGGCCAGGGCCCTGCGCTCGGCATCCTGCGCGGCCCGCCGTGCGGCCCGCTCGGCATCGAGCCGAACAAGGCGATCCGCCTGGAGGACCTCCAGGCGATCACGGATCGGACCGAGGTTCTCCTCGTTGATGCCGGGGAAGCCCATCATCTCTTCGTCGTCCGCTCCGAGCATGTTCTCCACCGAGTGGAGGCCCACCTTGAACATGTAGTCCAGGTCCATCTCGTCGATGAGGCCGTTGCCCACGAGGGTCTGCTTGATCTCCTCCTTGAGCTCCGCAATCTGGGCCTCGGAGTGAATCTCGATGTTCCAGCCCACGAGTTGGGAGGCCAACTTGACGTTCTGGCCCCGCCGCCCGATGCCCAGGGAGAGCTGGTCGTCCGGCACGATCAGCTCGATGAAGTTGCTGTCCTCGTCGATGAGGACCCGAGCGACATCAGCGGGTGCGATCGCGTTGCAGACGAACTTGCCGAGGTCTGGGCTGTAGGGCACGATGTCGATCTTCTCGCCCTTCAACTCCTGGACCACGGCCTGGACCCGGGCGCCGCGCATTCCGACACACGCGCCCACGGGATCCACATCAGAATCAGTAGAGGTCACCGCTATCTTGGTGCGCTCCCCGGCCTCCCGAGCGACGCTTACGATCTTGACGATCCCCTCGTAGATCTCAGGGACCTCGACCTCGAAGAGCTTCACCACGACGAAGGGATGCCGCCTGGAGAGGATAATCTGCGCACCCTTGATGCTGTGTTCCGAATCCAGCACGTCCATGACAAAGGCCTGGACCCGGTCGCCAGCGCGATAGGACTCCTTCTGGACCTGCTCCCGCAAGGGAAGGAGGGCCTCAGCCCGCCCCAGATCGACGACGATATCGCCCCGCTCGAACCGGCGGGCGATGCCCGTGACCAACTCGTGCTTACGGTTGTGGTACTCGTTGAAGATGATCTCGCGTTCCGCTGTACGGACCCGGTGTGTAATCACCTGTTTGGCCGCCTGCGCCGCGATGCGACCAAAGGTCCCGCGGGCCTGGGCGATGCCCAGGATATCCCCGAACTTACTCTCTTCTTCCTTGGCCCGCTCCCGGTCCTCCGGACGGTAGAAGATCTGGAAGCCCAGTTCATCGCCCACTTCGGCCTCGGGGTCTACCCTCCGAGCCTGCTTGAGGGTGATCTCCAACTCGTCGTTCTCGATCTCGTCCACCACGTTCAGGTATTGGAAGAGATCAATTTGTCCGTTTTCGTCGTTAAAACGAGTCTCAAGCTCCCGATCAGGCCCAAAAGCCCGGCGGGCCGCCGCAAGAATGGCGGCCTCGAGGGCCTCCACCAGGACGTCCCGATCGATGCCCTTTTCCTTGCTGATCTGCGCGACGACCTCTCGAAGGTCAAGTTCCATCCGTGTTCCCTCCGACCTCGACTTCCATCAGGTTGGCCCGGGACACCTGCCCGTAGTCCAACCGCAGCAATCCAGTATCTGTCGTGTCCACCGTGACCCCGGCCTCGTCTGCTGCCGTGATGCGTCCCGTGAACCGCCTACGCCCATCCAGTGGCTCCGTGAGGCGGAGCTTGATGTCCCGTCCGACGAAGCGAATAAAATCCCGGGGACGACCGACCCGGCGTTCGACCCCGGGGGAGGAGACCTCGAGGACGAAAGCCCCGTCCATGATGTCCCCCTCCTCCAACTCCCAGCCGATGGTACGGCTGGCCGCGGCGCATTCGTCGATGTTCACTCCGCCTTCCAAACGGTCCACGAAGAACCGCAGGACACGTCGCTTCTCCGAGAACTCAAGCTCAAGGTCCACGAGTTCCATGGACTTGTCCTTCAGGACCTCGTCCGCAAGCTCGATAAGGCGCCGTTTAAGTTCCGAAATCATGCCCCTCCCCGGGCCACAACAAAAAAAAGGAGGCTACTCCGCCTCCCTCTCGAAAGCAGGACCTGCCTCGGCCATTGACAAGGAATTTCTGTCCTCGTCACCCAACCCACCCAATCCAAGGCGAGCGGAGTATATTTATCGACCCCTTGAAATGCAAGTGGAAAAAGGCACATGATTCCGACCATAATCGGGTTCCACGGACTTGAAGGAGACCTCACGTGACAGAATGGATCGAGTCCCTGCCCTTCTGGGCTCAGTTTCCCGCATTGGTGATGGAGGTCCTGGTGCTCTTCTATGGCGGTAACCTACTCGTCAACGGCGCGGTCGGCATCGCATTGAGACTCCGGATGAGCCGCTTGGCCGTCGGCGCTACGGTCGTGGCCCTCGGGACCTCCCTGCCGGAGCTGCTCGTCAGCATGATGGCCGCGCTCGGGGAGCATGACGGGGTTGCCATCGGAAATATCTTCGGCAGCAACGTGGCGAACGTTGGACTGGTCCTCGGGGCCGGTGCCCTTCTCAGCCCCGTAGTTGTGCGATCCTCGGCCACAAAGGGACTGCTGTTGATGTACATTGCATCGACCCTTTGCCTCGGCGCAGCGGTCTGGTTCCTGCCTGGTGAAACGATCTCCGCCCCCCTCGGCTTGGTGATGCTCGCAGCCCTGGTCGCGGTCATGTTGTGGCTGCTCCGGCGACCCGAAGCTGACACAACCCGTGATGATGATGAACAGCAGCGCGCACTGTGGATATCCTCCGGCCTGGTCCTCCTCGGCGCGGCCATGCTCTACGCCAGCGCGGAAACCTTTGTCGCTAGTGCGGTGGTCATCGCCAGTCGTCTGGGCGCGTCCGACCTCGTCATCGGCGTTACAGTAGTGGCCCTAGGGACCTCCCTCCCCGAGCTGGCAGCCACCGTCATGGCCGGTGTAAAGGGAGAGGGGGACGTGGGGGTCGGCAACGTCGTGGGGTCCAACCTCTTCAACCTGCTCCTTGTCCTCGGCGCGGTAGCGGTCGTGCGACCGCTGCCCATGCCCCTTCGCTCAGATCCTACGACCCTGGCGTACTTCGGTGTTATGATCCTCTTCGGGCTGCTGCTCCTGCCCGTCGTGCTGCGGGGCCGCGCCGGGCGTTGGTACGGCGCGTTCCTTGTTGGGATGTACGGCTTGGCAATAGCGGGTTATCTGCTGGTGTAGGAACTCTCGGGACTCAGAATTCCGCGTTTCCGGGTGTACGCGGGAACGGAATCACGTCCCGGATATTGGCCATGCCCGTGAGGTACATCACCGCGCGAGCAAACCCCAGCCCGAAGCCCGCATGGGGCACTGAACCCCAGCGGCGGAGGTCCAGGTACCACCCGTACTCGGCCGCGTCCAGGTCGAACTGCTGCATCCGGGCCTTGAGGATGTCCAGGCGCTCCTCGCGCTGGCTGCCACCGATGATCTCTCCGACCTTGGGGACCAGCAGGTCCATGGCCGCGACGGTCCTTCCGTCGTCGTTCCGCCGCATGTAGAATGCCTTGGACTCGGCTGGATAATCGGTGACGAACACCGGACCGCTGAATACCTCCTCGGCCAGATGCCGTTCGTGCTCGGTCTGGAGGTCGATACCCCATTTTGGCTCGAAGTCGAAGACCTTCCCCGACTTCTGCAGGAGCGCTATGGCGTCGGAGTACGTGACCCGCGCAAACGCGCTCTTGCGCACGTTCTCCAGGCGCTCGATGAGCCCCTTCTCGATAAACTTGTCGAGGAACTCCAGGTCCGGGGCGCAGTTGTCCAGCACGAAGCCGGTCACCGACCGCATGAAGTCCTCCGCCAATTGAACGTCGTCCTCCAGGTCAGAGAAAGCGATCTCCGGCTCGATCATCCAGAACTCGGCCACGTGTCGCTGGGTGTTGGAGTTCTCCGCGCGGAACGTGGGTCCGAAGGTGTACACGTCGGTGAAGGCCAGCGCGAAGGTCTCGGCCTCGAGCTGCCCCGACACCGTAAGCCCCGTGTTCTTGCCGAAGAAGTCCTGGGAGAAATCAACGACCCCGGTCTCTGTGGCCTTGGACGGAGCCGTCGCATCAAGGGTGGTGACCCGGAACATCTCCCCAGCACCCTCAGCATCGGAGCCAGTGATGATCGGCGTGTGGACGTACAAGA
>CAYOTU010000075.1:0-11748 GCA_964406905.1 uncultured Myxococcales bacterium
GGTCTGCGGACCGCAGATCGACTCCAGTCCGGAACTTTCAGCGACCGCACCCGCGGCGCTGACTACACCGTCACCATCCATTACTGCGGCGACGTGGAGACCGTTGACGGGCACTTCAACCCCTGGAGCGACGACATGGGCGGCCTGGGGGATGGGGTCACCGTGGCGACCTTCAATAACGAGAACTGCGGCCGCTTCCTTCGGGGGCGGGTCCGCTACGAGGACCGCACCTTCGATCGCTGGGGATTCAGCGCGCGGACCTGGCGCCCTGCACGCCACGCGCAGGTGGAACTCTACGCTGCCGCGACGGAAGATCTCCTGGGCACGGCGTGGACTGACCGCTTCGGCCGCTACGAGCTGACCTACAACAGCCCGGCACAGCCGGGGGTCTACCTCAAGATTCGCACCCTGACCAACGAGGGGAACGGCCTGCGGGACATCCGCGTCTACAACCACCCGAAGTTCAAGCAGGCCTATACGGTCAAGACCTCCGCGTTCGATGAGCATCTGGCGGACTACCCGATCCACGACGTGGACATCATCGAGGCGGACTTCGCCGGTGCGTTCAACATCTTCGATACCCTGGTGGGTGGCCACGATCTCATCCGCCTCATGACCGGGCGGGATCTGGGGACCCTGGAGGTCTACTGGGCCACAGGCGCGGACACCACGGACACCCTCTACTGTAGCGACGCTATCTATGACGCGGGCCTATGCACCGAGAAGGGCGCGCTGAGCATCCAGGGCAAGGACACCGACCGGGACGAATACGACGACATGGTGATCCTCAAAGAGTTCTTCAAGCTGATCCTGGATCGGGTCAGCCGGGACTCCCACCCCGGGGGCGAGCACCACTGGACCCGCGACCTGCCGGTCCGCGCGTGGACCGAAGGCGTAGCGACCTTCTTCGCCTGCGCGGCCATGGACACGCGCTGGTACGTGAACTCTCGGCCCGCCGGGGTTTATCTGGTCCTCAACGCAGAGGAGCCCGATTCCCCCTTCGCACTGGGCACCTCCACCGGCGGGATGCTCGGACACCTCTCCGGCGCGCTGGTTGCCGCGCTACTCTGGGATTTGGCTGATTCGCCCCTGGTACCCGAGGACTGGGACGCGGTGGACACGTTGCCCCGGGGCATCTTCGACGCGCTCTTTAATTACTTCCCCCGCCCGGACTTCCCGGACCGCGGCGTCGAGGGGGTGGATCTCGTGGACTTCCTGGACGGCTGGGTCTGCCGCGGCTGGGGCCAGCATCCAGAACTCCAGACTTCCTTGGACCACTACGCGTTCCCCTACGACTTCGCCGCGCCCATCGACTGCGCGCATTGATCAGCGCAGCTCCTCCATCATTCGATCTGCGAAGCGCGTACGCGCCGTCTGATCCCGAATAAACTCAGCGCGCCAATCCTCTTCGAACGAGGGCTTGCTCCACCCTGCCTTCTCGGGGGTGAGGATATTGAACCAGAAGAAAGCGTCGTACGACGCACCATAGGTGCCGCCGACCTGGCGTGAGACGTCGTCCCCGAAGGGGTTAGCGCTACAGTCCATTCCGGGGTGATTTGACGCCACGAAGTAGTTCTCCGCTGGCATCTGGACCAGGAGATCGGCCAGGGCCGGCGGCTCTGCCGGGAGCCCCTGGGCCGATATGCCGTAGAAGACCTTGGAGCCCGGCCCCCAGGCCGGTGAGACGGAGTAGACGCGACCCTGGGCTGGGGGATGCTCCTTGTGGATCATGCCAGCGACGTTCCAGTCCCCCTTTGCACAATGGGCTGCGCCCATATGCGCGTAGAGGATAGTGTCATCGTCGGGGAGGGCTCGGCGGAAGTTGTAGTCCAGCAGGGTCTCCCGTTCGTTCATCCAGATCATCATGTTCATGGGGTTGCCCTGCCCCATCATCAACTGCTGGAAATCGTAGCTGTTGAAGACCGCGCCGACGTAGAGTGCGTAGGCCAGAAACTCGATGTCTTCGCACGCCTCCGGGCTCAGCCCCGCACAGATCACGTCCTCGTTGTCCATCACGTGCTGGTGATAGTTCTTGGTGAGGGCCACGTAGGCCGAATCCAGGCCCATGAGCCCGTAGGGCGGCTCCTTGGCAGCGGGGAGCACGTCGAGCAGCAGGCTCTGGGCCTGGACGGTCAGTGGCGTGGCGATCTCCACGATGCGTTCGTTGACCCAGGCCAGGTGCATGGGGGTGTCCACGCCGAGGACTGTCACGATGATCCCCGTCTCCTCGTAGATCTTGCGGGCCCGCCGAGGGATCGTCTTGCGGAACATACTGTCCGTGTACTGCTCCCAGTAGAGGCCGTCGTCCAGGACCGACTCGTCGCCCGTGAGGACGTATTCGTTGTACGCCGCGCTGGTGTCCATGCCCATCTCCAGCGCGGCCACGTTGACCCCCGCACCGTAAACCAGGGCCTCGAAGAGGTCCGCGGACGCAGTGCCGATCTCGTCGGAGCCATGGACCTCGCCCATGAAGAACGCGGCTTGACCCTCGAACTCGCTGGCGAAAATATCAAAGTCCCAATGCTCGCCCAGGCCGTCTGTGCACCGAAGAGGTACCGCGTTGTCCACGGTGAACTGGGCGATGGTAGCCGCGTCCGCTGGCATGGGCCCCACCGTGTCACAGGGGCTCAACGCGTCGGACACACCGCAGGTGTACTCCGGTGGAAGATCGAGGCGCGGCGCTACGGTGTCCTCCTCGCTGCCATCCGGCGTTACGTCCAAGCCCGACACATCAGCCGGGAGAGCGTCCTCAGTCGGGGCATCCGCGCTGACCGTGTCTTTACCGCCGACAGCGTCGTCGGCCGGGGGCACCGAAGTCTCCGCTCCTCCCTCGCAAGCCATTAGCACAGCAATCAATGCAACCAGACATCTTCGAGTCCATAATTTCCACACATCCATACGCGCCTCTCCTCGTTCCGCTCGCCGATCCCCAGCGATTCAACGCCAAAGGTATAGGGCAGTCCTCCCCGCGGATGCAAACAAAAGCGTCCTCACGAGGGGCGGACGGAGACGAGGGTCGCACCGCGAATTGTTAAGTCCTCATCGGACATGGAACGAAATCCCGGTGCGAGGAAGATCCGCGGGGTCCCCTCGTCCCCCGGGTAGGTCGTACGCACAGCCAGGCGGAACCCCGTTTCATTGGTTAGGGCGATGTGATAGGACAGGGGCCGCCGATTTATCAGGAAAGGGCGGCACCCGCGGATCAACCACCATACTGGGCCGGGCAGGGCCCAATGGCCGTTCCAGGTGGTCGTGATCCCGTGGCTGGTGAAGTCGACCTCGTGGGACATCACGCCGCCGGGCTTCAGCCACTGGAACATGGCCCCGTAGGTCCCCGTGAGATCGTCTACATGCTCAAGCACCGCCTGGGAGAAGATCAGGTCCACGCTCTCCGGTTCCACCACGTCCGCGTTGTTCCATGGGACACGGTACCGAAACTTCACGGGATCTCCCGGCCGGTCCTCGCCCAGGATGGCCCGCCGGATCGTTTCGACGCGCGCTGGCGCCAAGGTCTCATTGAGGTACGCATCGGAAAAGAGATCCGATGGAAACGCATAGGAAGAGAGCCGCGGCCTCACCCGGGGGAACTCCGCCTCCCCCGGGATCTCCGCCCGGGCCGAGAAGAGCTCCACAAGCTCGTCGAGGATCTCCAGGTTCCGCTGGTTGGTGTCATGGGGGACCACCTCCAGCGCGTCGAGCCGACGAGCGCCCGAGAGGAGCGCGGCGAGGCCGGTACCCAGGGAGTCCCCCGGCCCCAACTCCGCTACGGAATCGAGCCGAAAGGGGATACCATGATCTCGAAGGTTAACCAGGTGCCGAAGCCACACGGAGTAGCAATACCGGGCCGAAACCGAGCCCCCGGTGCGGACCCAGCTCCGGGCCGCCAGCCCGGGAAACCAACTCGCCATCCCGGCAAGGAACGGCCGAATACGAATCATGGGGTTCCCTCCCTGTTCACTCTCCCGGCTCCTTGATCAGGCCGAGATCCTCGATGTTGAGACCTGCGGGGTAGCCGTAGGAGACCCGCTCGTCGTAGCCGTACGCGTAGACGCTCACCGGCGCGCTTGCGTGGACCCGGTGGACCCCGTCGGTCACTGGGAAGCGGGTGGTCTTGTACTCCCCGCTCATGAGCCAGGACCAGTCTTCCTCGAGGATCGGGGCGCAAGCGTCGGGGATTAGCGCGGAGTCGGACTCCGGGCAGTCGAACCAGACGAAAGCGTCCGCGGGCGCGGTAATGGTGACGTAGTCCAGCACGTATTTATCCGGCGCCAGGAAGACGTAGTCCTCCCGGAACTGCTCCACCGGCACCAGGAGGATGAACGCGGGGTCGCCGATTCCCGCGTCCCCGGGCTCCAGCTCCCCCTGGGTGTTGGGCCCCGGCGCCTCCTTGCAGGCGAGGTAGTGGCCCACGAGGATGGGCTTTGTCCCCTGAATCTCGAAGTCCTGCCCCGACTCGAAGTCCACCCACTCCCCGCGGTTCAGGACGGGGATGTTTAGCTGGACGGGCAGGGTCGTGACCAGGGTGTTGTCCTCCGCGGCGATGATCCGGTAGCTGTCCAACTCCTCGTTGCGTGGGAAGCTGTGGGCCGCAACGTAGCGGGTGCCCCAGCTTTTCACCGGGTACATCTGTTGCTCCAGATGGTCTGCACAGCAGGTGACGAAGCCCGCGTCGTTGCAGTCCTGGTGTTCAGTGCACGCTGTCTTCCCGTCCCACTCGCAGACCCCCTGCTCCACCAGGCAATGGTTGGTGTTGGGCACGTTGGATGCCTCGGAGCCTCCGAAAACCACCACCTGGCGGTTCGCCAGAACCACGCTGCCGGTCATGTCCGCGCCGATCTCGTCGGTCTCGATATTAAGGACGTCGTACTGTTGCAAGGTCGCCGAGTAGGTATCGCCAGGCACCATATGGGGAATCGGAGTGCCGTCCGCTGTCTCACCCACCAGGGTCGGCGCAGTGATGTCTACCGTGACGTGGGTTTCTCCGCCTCGGATCGCCACCACGGTGAGGTAGCTGCGCAGGTTCTCCCAGCTCTGTTCCCGGGTCATGACGAAGTAGTATTTCCCCGTCACGTGTTCAGGCAGGAGGAGGGACGCATCGTTACTGAAGACGTCCACGTTTTCCAGCGGATTGAACTGGTACGCAGTGATCGGCACGGTGCTGCGGACGTGGTACGCCAGGGGCGCAATCACCGTCCCATCCACGTCCCGCCGGGGCAGGTTGTAGATTCGCAGCTCGCCAGGCTGCACGGGCTCGACGGGAAAGGGGACGCCGTTGGAGTCCTCAAGGACAGGCCCCTCGATCCCTTCTATTTGAATCAACGCGGGGTAGCGATCCGAAGGGTTGGAGATCACCACCGAGTACTGGGAGCCCGCCGCGTCCAGTTCCCGCCAGGGGATAAAGGAGTTGTCCAGGTCCACGGCCCAGAAGTCGCAGCCCATGTAGACCGGCTGCTTGGCGTTGACCTCGCATTGGCTGATACAGATCCCCTCCAGGCAAATCTTGCCGGTGAGCTCCCCATCACAGGATTGGTGCATCACCCACGCGAGCCCCGCCTCCTCGCAGCGCTCCACCGTGTCGTCGTCCTGGCAGCGCTGCGCGCCTGGGACGCAACTCGTGCAGTAGCCCGTCGGGACAGCATCGGAAGTCAGACAGAGGGTGGCCTCGCTACTGTCGTTCAGGCAGTCCTGGCCCACCCAGCCGGTGCCGTCCGCGGCGCAGACGTAGAGCTGTCGGGAATCCTGGGAGCAGCCGTTGGTCTCACCTGCACAGCAGACTATCGCTCCACCGATCTCGCAGCCCGATGAGCCTGTGTCCGTGTCTGTGATCGTATCCGTCGGGGCTGGAAAGTCCCTCCCACAGTCCGCGTCAGCGGTCCCGGTCGTTGGGAGCGCACCCCCCCCGCCGCGGCACGCGGTGAAGGAGAGGATGACGATGATGGCGAAACGTTGCATCGGGAACAATCTAGCGAATTCGTTGAATCCAGGCAAGGAATCAGATGCGGGTTTAACACCGGGCGGGGTTGTGGCATCCTGGTGGCATGAACGGACCCGAAACCACCATGCCGATCACCGCGGTCCACGCTGCTACCGGGGCCGAGGAGGCCCGCCTGGTGCAGGCAGCGCTGGACGGGGACGGCGGTGCATTCGCGCGGCTCGTGCGGCCCCACCTGGGGGTGCTCTATCGCGTGGCGGTCCGCGCTGCCCGGAATTCGACCCTGGGCGAGGACGCGGTCCAGGAGACCCTGGAGATAGCGTACAAGGGCCTTGGCAGGTACACCCCGGGGACCAACCTCCGGGCCTTCCTCGCCGGGATCGCCGTGCGCCGGGCTCATACCCTGATGCGTGGAGAGATCCGGCGCCGCGGGCGGGAAGAGGCCAGCGTCGCGCCTGAGGCCCCGGATGACACGGCAGAAATCGTGGCAGCGTCCGAGCAGGCAGCCAGCGTCGCAGCGGCCCTTGACCGCCTGCCGAAGAAGAGACGATCCGCGGCGATTCTGCGACTGGACGCGGGGATGAGTTACCGGGAGATCGCCACGGCCCTCGGCAGCACCGAGGGCTCGGCCCGTGTCTTGGTCCACTTGGCCCTCAAAGAGCTACGGCGCGTCCTGGACGCTGATGGGAGGACGACATGAACCGAAAATTCCATGATCCCATCCCTGGAGAAGAGGCCCTTCGGGACCTGTTTCAACAAACAGCGACAGAGCTGCCCGACCCAGCGGCCCGGCGCCTCGAGGCAGTCGCGCGCGAAGCTCCCGCCGCGGCTCCTGCCCGTGGGGGCCTGGTCCTCGCCTGGTTGGGGGCAGCCACCGCGCTGGCCGCTGCCGCTATCGTCGTTGTGGCCCTCTGGCCCGGCGATGTTCCTACCCGCACGGACGGAGTTCCCTTCCTCGCCCACCTGAGTGCGGACGTGCGCTCGGGCGCAGCACCGGACACGGATGGGGCGATCGCCAGTCTGTCCATGGAGCAGTCCGAGGCCTGGGAGTTGACCCTCGATCCCTTCGGTGACGATGAGACCCCGGACCTGATGGGGAGCCTCGGTGCTGCCCCGGACATGGAGGATCTCGCAGCGCTGGAGATCTGGGTCCAGGCAGCGGATGAGATCCTGGCCGAGATGGATGAAATTTAACTTTGGACATGCCGCTGGCATCCATCCCATGTGCGACGGAGACCGGCCGGAACGGAACGAATGACAAGAAGACATTTATTGGAGGTGACATCATGAAGCGCACGATGACGATGTTCTTGACCCTGTCTTTGTCCTTGCTTGTAGCGGGTACTGCGCAAGCCGAGCCCTGGGGGCCACGGGGCCAGACCCCGGAGCGGATGGAGCGTTTCAAGGCGAAGCGCGGGGAGTTGCTGCGGCAAAAGGTCGGCCTCGCTGAGGAGCTGGCCGTCAAGGTCGAGGCCATCATGGATCGGTACCAGGTCGAACGCCAGGAGTTGAGGGTACAGACCAGGGACGCGAAGCAGGCCGTCAAGGCCCTCCTGGCCGAAGACTCGGGCGACCAGCGCGCTTACCAGAACCAGCTTGACGTGCTCTTCGCAGTCCGCAAGTCCATGCACGAGTTGCACGAAGCGGAGTTCACCGAGCTGCGCGCCGTCCTCAACCCCAAGGAGGCCACAAAGCTCCTGGCCATGATGGAGCTGGTCCATAAGCGGACGCGTGGAATGCGCGGCGGGAAGGGCCGCTTCGGTCCCCGTGACGGCTCCGGCGACGGTCCCCGTGACGGTTCGGGCAACGGCCCCCGTGACGGCTCCGGCGACGGTCCCCGTGACGGCTCCGGCCCCGGCGGCCCCGGCTTCGGCGGTCCCGGCTTCGGCTTCTAGTCCCCCCCTCGGCTTCTGGCCCCCTCCCTGCTTCCTCCTTGGATCTTTTCCAAAAACCAGCGAGATGGACGACCGGCCCTGGATCGGGGATGATGGCCCCCGATCCAGGACGCGGAGGGAAAAACATGAACCAGCGGCGTATCTTGATTCTGGCCTTGACGTTGGTCGCGTGTGGCGGGGGAGGCACTGGGGGACCTGATGGGGGACCTGATGCGGCCCCGGACGCTGCTTTGGACGCTGCCCGGGACGCTGCCCGGGACGCTGCCCGGGACGCTGCCCCGGACGCGAACCCGGATTTCCCCTATCCACCTGCGCCGGTGGACCTAGTACGCTGGGTGGATCCGATGATCGGGACCAGGGGCCAGGGGAACGTGATCCCGGGGGCTCTGGCGCCCCATGGAATGGTGCGGGTCAGCCCGAACACCCACGAGGAGGCTGGAAGCATCGATGCGTACGAGTACAACCGGGACCGCATCGACGGTTTTGCACACGCGCACCTTGAGGGTCCCGGCGGCTCGGTGAACGGGTACAGCCACGTCCTGTTCGCACCGACGGTGGGACCGATATCGATTTCGCCGGAAGACTACGCGTCCCCCTTCTCGCATGACAGCGAGGAGGCCGCACCGGGTTACTACACGGTCACCCTCGACGGCCCCGGGGTCAGGGCCGAGGTCACAGCGACGCCCCTGGCAGCGTTTCACCGCTACACCTTTCCCGACACCGACGCGGCGAACCTGCTTGTGGACCTGGGGTACAGTCGCGGGGACAGCCTGGGAGGAAATATCGAGGTGCTGCCCGCGGAGGGCATGATCCGGGGCTGCGGTGAGTACACGACGCACCCCCTCCTGCATCTCATCCTGGGCAGCCAGGATGGGTACACCTCGGAAGTAATCGTCTGCTTCCATGCGGTCTGGTCCGTCCCCTTCTCGTCCTGGGGGATCTGGGACGAGGCGGGCCCCATCACAGGCGCGACCGAGGCCGAGGGCCCGGGCATCGGCGCGTGGGTGACCTTCACCGCTACAGCGGATGAGCCGGTGGAGGTGCGGGTCGGGATCTCCTACATCGACGAAGACCAAGCACGAGATAATCTGGCAGCGGACATGGGGGAGCGCAGCTTCGAGGCCATCCGGGAGGATACCGCCGGATCCTGGAACGCGCTGCTGAACCGGGTCCGAGTAGAGGGCGGCGACGAAGACGATCTCGCCGTCTTCTACACCGCGCTCTACCACAGTTTCTTCCAGCCGGCGGACCTGACCGAGACCGGGGGCCGCTACCTCCTGAACGCGGACGGAACACGCCGGGTGGAGACAGCGGAGGGCTGGCGCTACCACACGGACGACTGGTGCATATGGGATACCTTCCGCACCAGCCATCCCCTGGCCACCCTGGTGGAGCCCGAGCGACGCGCTGACATTATCCGATCGATGCTGCGTTGGTACGAAGTCGGCGGGTGGTTGCCCAAATGCACCTGGCGGGCTGCGGGGTACTCCCGGGTGATGATCGGGAACCACGCCGTGTCCGTCATAGCGGATGCTCTGGCCAAGGGCTTCGACGGCTTTGATCGCGAGCTGGCCTGGGACGCTGCTTACAAGGCCTCCACAGAGGACGTCAGCACCCCGGCCGACGCTGGGCTCTGCGGCTACCTGAACCTGGGCACCCCCCAGGACTATATCGACCGGGGCTACGTCCCCTACGAATGCGACACCACCCAGGCCACGTCCATGACCCTGGAGTACGCGTACAACGACTGGTGCACCGCGGTCATAGCGGAGGCCGTGGGGCGGGACGAAGACGCGGCTCTGTTCCGGGAGCGGTCCGGGAGCTGGGCGAACCTTTGGAACCCTGAGACGGGGTTCCTGCAGGGACGGCGCGAGGATGGCTCATGGTTGGAGCCTTTCGACCCCGCGGACGGGGAAGAGTTCAACGGGTACTGCGAGGCCACCGCGTGGATCTACTCGTGGTTCGTCCCCCATGATGTCCAGGCCTTGATGGCCGCGATGGGCGGCGCTGACGAGTTTGTTGAAAAGCTCGACGAGTATTTCGAGGGGGATCACCATGACCCGACCAACCAGCCGGGGTTCCATGTGCCCTTCCTGTACAACCTCGCCGGCGCGCCTGGCAAGGCGGGAGCCCGGGTACGCAGCCTGCGGGAGGACAGCTTCCACTCAGGCCCCGATGGGCTGCCCGGAAACGACGACGCTGGTGCGATGTCCGCCTGGTACGTCCTGGCCGCAATGGGGCTGTACCCCGTCTGCCCCGGGGATCCGGTATACCAGTTGGTCCCCCCGGCCTTTGACCGGGTCACCCTCCACCTGCACCCCGACTTTGCCGCGGGCGGGAGCTTCACCATCGAGCGCGTCGGTGAGGGAGACCGCATCGAGAGCGCCATCCTGGATGGCAAACCTCTGGACCGCACCTGGATCTCTCATGATGAGATTATTGCGGGGGGTGAGCTACGCCTCATTCTCGCTCCCTGACCCCACAGCCACCTCATCTGGTTGACCGTCCACCGGGCTTCGGATAACGTCCCTGCGATGAGCAAAAACAAGCGGCCTTAGGCGCCGCCTTGGGAGGGAGCCATGCACCATCTTGAGAGTGTGAAAAACACGGACCCGGAGATCCACGACCTGATCATCGCGGAAGAACGCCGGCAGTTCGAAAAGATCCGCCTGATCCCCTCGGAGAACTACGCGTCGGCAGCGGTGATGGAGGCCACGGGATCGGTCCTCACCAACAAGTACTCCGAGGGCTACGCGGGCAAACGCTACTACGAGGGCCAGCAGGTGGTGGACGAGATCGAGGTCCTCGCCATCGAGCGGGCCAAGGCCCTCTTCGGTGCGGACCATGCCAACGTCCAGCCCTACTCGGGCTCTCCAGCCAACCTTGGCGTCTACTACGCGCTGCTGAAACCCGGCGACACGGTCATGGGCATGGCCCTGCCCCACGGTGGTCACCTGACCCACGGCTGGAACGTCAGCATTACCGGCGACTTTTTCCGCTCGGTGCAGTACACGGTCCACGAGGAGACCCATCTCCTGGACTACGACGCCATTCGGGAAATGGCCCGCCGGGAAAAGCCGAAGCTTCTTATCGCGGGCGCCACCGCGTACCCGCGGATCATCGATTTCGCTGCCTTCCGCAGCATCGCGGACGAGGTGGGCGCGTACTTCCTGGCAGACATCGCTCACATCGCAGGGCTCATCGCGGGGGGCGTGCACCCGAGCCCCGTGCCCCACGCGCATGTGGTGAGCACCACCACCCACAAGACCCTGCGCGGACCCCGGGGCGGGATGCTCCTGGTCACCGAGGAACTGGCGGCCCAGGTGGACCGGGCGATCTTCCCCGGCCTCCAGGGTGGCCCCCACAACCACACCACCGCAGCGATCGCAGTGGCCCTGAAGGAGGCCGCGCAGCCCGAGTTCAAGGACTACGCTGCCCAGGTGGTGGCCAACAGCAAGGCCCTGGCCGAAGGCCTCCTCGAGAAGGGTTTCAAGCTAATCACCGGGGGCACGGACAACCACCTGATCCTCATCGACGCCACCAGCCGCGGCACCCGGGGAAGAAAGCTGGCCAAGGTCCTGGACCGCTGCGGGATCGTCTGCAACATGAACACGATCCCCTTCGACCCCCGCAAGCCCTTCGACCCCAGCGGAATCCGCATCGGTACCCCGGCGATCACTTCCCGGGGAATGAAGGAATCCGAGATGCGGATCCTGGCGGAGTTTATCGACCGCGCTGTCCAGGTCCGTAAGGACCGGGAGGCCCAGGCAGGCATCAAGGAAGAAGTCCGCGCATTCTGCGAGGCCTTCCCGGCCCCGGGGATCCGAATCTAGTCCTCGTCCTCAACCTTTGAGACACGAGCGACTATGGCGGCCATGCGGCGACGCATCGCCTCGGTCTCCTCGCGATCCACGACGCCGT
>CAYOTU010000076.1:0-3207 GCA_964406905.1 uncultured Myxococcales bacterium
GCTGGCCCGGTCAGGGCTGCCTCGCCCCGCAGCCGGCAACGAACCCTGAGGTCCATGCCCCTAGCCTTCCATCGCTGCCTGCTCGTCTTTTCTCAAGCAACAATTCTTGTACTTCTTACCGGAGCCGCAGTGGCAGAGGTCGTTGCGGCCGAGCTTGGGCTTGTCGCGACGCACGGTCTTCTGCTTCTCAGGCTTGGCGGCCTGGCCGGGGACCTGCCCATGCACGTACTGCATGTTGACCTTCTTGCGCCGCATCCGGAGGGCCTCGATCTCCGCGTCTGACTTGAGCTCGACCCGGAAGAGGAGCCTGAGGAGGTTCTCCTTGAGTCGGATAATCAGGTCCTCGAAGAGCCGGTAGCCCTCTTTCTTGTAGACCAACTTCGGATCTTTGGACGCGTAGCCCTCGAGGTGGACCCCCTCCTTGAGGTGGTCCATGCGGAGGAGGTGATCCTTCCACTGCTTGTCCAGCTCCCGCAGAAAGCTCTCCCGCTCGTAGAATTGCCAGCGCTCCAGTGCCTTTTCGAAGGCCTCCTCCTCCTCCTCGCCGTCGGCTTGACGGGTCAGGGACAGACCATCCACGAGGCGCTTCTGGCGCTCTTCGTACCAAGCCTTGAGAGCCTGGGACACATGGTCGAAGATCGTGTCCCCGTTGCGTTCCACGTCCTCGAACGAGACCTCCGTCGAGAAGACCTGTTCGATGCTCGCGGTCAGCGCACCGAGGTCCCACTCCTCAGGAACGATGGCCTGGCTACAGTGCTGGTCCATCAGGATGTCCACCATCTCGTCGACCGCGTCGAGGATCAGGTCGTGGGTCTCGGTGCCCTCCAGGACCTTCCGGCGCAGCTCGTAGATCGTGAGCCGCTGCTGGCTCATGACGTCATCGTATTCGAGGAGGTTCTTCCGGATGTCGAAGTTATGCCCCTCGACCCGGTGCTGTGCGCCCTCGATGGCCTTGGTGATCCAGCGGTGGATGATGGGCTCGTCCTCGGGGACGTTCATCATGTTCATGATCTTCTGGACGCGCTCCGCTCCGAAGATACGCAGCAGGTCATCCTCCAGGGACATGTAGAACCGGGTGGCGCCCGGATCACCCTGGCGCCCCGAGCGGCCTCGAAGCTGGTTGTCGATACGGCGGCTCTCGTGCCGCTCGGTACCGAGGACGTAGAGACCGCCGGCCGCGATAACCTCCTTTTTCTCCTCCGCGCAGGACACCTTGTAGCGCTTAAGGGCCTCCTCGTAGGCGACCCCGGAGTCCGCGCCGACAGTGTCCTTGGCACGAAACTCCGGGTTACCACCCAGGACGATGTCCGTGCCGCGGCCCGCCATGTTCGTAGAGATCGTTACCGCACCCTTGCTGCCCGCCTGCGCGACGATCTCTGCCTCCCGGGCGTGGTTCTTCGCGTTGAGGACGTTGTGGGGAACCCCGTCCCTTTTCAGGAACTTGGCCAGGAGTTCGGATTTCTCCACGGAGATCGTACCCACGAGGACCGGCTGTCCGTCCTTGTGGCAGCGCTTGATATCCTCGGTGACCGCGGCGAACTTGGCTCGCTCGGTCTTGTAGACCACGTCCTCACGATCGTCGCGGATCAGGGGCATGTTGGTCGGCACAACCAACACGTCGAGGTCATAGGTCTTGGCGAACTCCTCCGCTTCGGTCTCCGCGGTTCCGGTCATGCCGGAGAGGGTCTTGTACATGCGGAAGAGGTTCTGGAAGGTCACCGTGGCGAGGGTCTGGTTCTCCTCCTCAATGCGCACGCCTTCCTTGGCCTCTATGGCCTGGTGGAGGCCGTCGCTCCAGCGCCGCCCGGGCATCTTCCGGCCCGTGTGCTCGTCGATAATGATAACCTTGCCGTCCTCCAGAAGGTACCGCACGTCCCGTTTGAACAGGGTGTGGGCCCGCAAGGCCTGGTTCATGTGGTGGAGCCACTCCATGTTCTCGGCCTCGTAGAGGTTGCCCAACTTGAGGCGCCGCTCCACCTTGTCCACGCCTGTGTCCGTCATGGTCACGGTCTCGGACTTCTCATCCACGATGAAATCCTGGTCCGGCTTGAGGAACGGGATGACCGTGTTGGCCTTGTAGTACTTATCCGTGGACTCCTCGGAGGGCCCGGAGATAATCAGCGGAGTCCGGGCCTCGTCCACGAGGATCGAATCCACCTCGTCGACGACCGCGAAGTTGAAGATCTTCGTGCGCTCCTTCTCCGTCTTTGCGTCCTTCGGCCAGTAGTACCGGTGGACCATGTTCTTGTGCTCGAACTTCATGTGGTCCCGGAGGTAGTCGAAGCCGAACTCGTTGTTGGTCCCGTAGGTGACGTCCGCGCCGTACTGCTCTTTTCGCTCCTGGTCATCGAGGCCATGGATGATGACGCCCACGGTCATGCCCAGCCACTTGTAAACGCTGCCCATCCACTCCGAGTCGCGCTTGGCCAGGTAGTCGTTCACCGTGACCACGTGGACGCCCTTGCCCTCGAGCGCGTTGAGGTAGACCGCCAGGGTGGCCACGAGGGTCTTACCCTCGCCGGTCTTCATCTCCGCGATCATCCCCTTGTGGAGCGCTATTCCTCCGACGAGCTGCATGTCGTAGTGGCGCATTTCCAGGACTCGGATCGAAGCCTCACGACAAACTGCGAAGGCCTCGGGGAGGAGCTCATCGAGGGTCTCGCCCCCCTGGACACGGCCCCGGAGCTCGTCGGTCTTCGCCTTGAGGGCCTCATCGGTGAGTGAGTGGATCCCCGGCTCCAGCTCGTTGATCTGTTCCACGATGGGCTGGAAGGACTTGAGGGTCCGCTCGTTCGCTGTGCCAAAGATCTTCTTGAGGATTTTCTGGATCATCGGGCCTCCCGGGCTCCACGGACAGATCAATACATTGCGCACGCGAAGGGCGTCGAGAATGTAATGGCTTGGACCACGCGCGTCAAGTCGGGCTCTGGCTCTTCTTCGAAACAACCACCACGTCCCAACTCCAGGGGAGGAAAGCCGGACGACGGGTGCGGATGCGACGATCCGTGAGGCGAGAAAGGCCCGGGACGTGGAGGCGGCCCTCGACCTCGGTTACCCGCAGGTCCGCCGCGGCAAGCGCTGCCTCCACGTCCCGCCACCTGTGGATTGCGTCAGTATGAAAACCCGTGGTCAGGCGGGGACGGCGCAGGCGCACGAGGCCGCCGAGGATCTGGGCCGAGACCAATGCGCGACGCCCGAGGTTGTGAC
>CAYOTU010000076.1:3217-11674 GCA_964406905.1 uncultured Myxococcales bacterium
GGGATCAGCACCCGGGCAGCTTCACGGGCCGCGGCATCAATGGGGAGATGTGCGAAGGTCCCGAAGCCCGAGACCACCGTGTGGAAGCTCCGGCTCCGGAACGGGAGACAGAGCGCGTCGGCCCGCAGAACCGTGAACCCCCGGCGCCGTGCCAGAACGAGGCTCCGCCGGGACAAATCCACGCCGACGACGTGCTCGCTACGAGACTCCAGAGGACCGAGCAGACGCCCGTGGCCGCAGCCCAGGTCCAGGGTCCTGCCATGGGCTGCGCTGAGGAGGGCTCGATCGATGTCCGTGAACCGCTCCGGCTCCTCCCGCTCCCGTCGCTCCGAGCTTGATGCCATGCGGTCGTACGCATCCCCGAGGGGCGATTCCCCGGGGAGAAGATCCGGCACCTCCGCTGCCAGATCCCAGGTCCGGCCGCAGCCGCAGGTCCCCGCAGAAGATAGGGACTCTCCGCAGGCGGGACAGGCCAGAATATCGAGGAGCCAGGGAGGAAGGACCACCGCTATCTTTTCTTCTGCGGCGCAGCGAGGCCCAGGATCAAGCCGAGCACGAACCCCCACAGGGCCGCCAACCCGATCTGGTAGTCCACGGGCAGGGAGAAGGTTACCGAGTGGGCGGGAATCCAAAACCAGATCAGGGTCTTCCACGCCGTCTGAATTCCGGTGAAGTCCCACCTGCGATCGATGAGGTTGTCTTCGATCCGGTGAAAAGCCATGAGTTGGGGACCGAAGAACGCGTTGACCGTCACTGAGACGGTGATCGCCCAGGGGATCCGCTCACCGAGGACAGCGGGGAGGTAGCCGTGATGGATCATGGCGTGGAGCGCAGCCTTAACGCCGAAGAAGCCGTACTTGACGAAGACGCCCAGCAGGGCCCACGCGGCCATCTTCAGGACAAGCTTGACGATGCCGAAGGGCATCTCGATGCGCCGGGTCTTCACCAGGTGGGAGACCACCTCGCCCGCTGTACCCAGGACAGCGAACTGCACAGCGGCGGACAAGAGCGCGTTGCCACTCACCCACTGCACATACCAGTCCATGGCTTCTCCTTCGAATCGATCAGCAGATCAGTCGATGAACCAGGTCCCCTGCTGGAAGTCCCCGTACATCCACTGGAAGTTGTCCGAGATGGCCACGGAGTCGTAGCTGCCGTCCTGCGAGTCGTGGACGTGAACGGTCAGGGAGAAGTCCTCCTCCGCCACCAGGGACCAGCAGGTCCGCATCCATCCATAACCGCAGGAGAAGCCCGTCGCCGTCAGGTCCGGCGACCCCTGGGAGCAGACGTCGAAATTGGAGAGGACCGTGATGTGACACTGCGCCACGCCGTCCGCATCGGTGAAGCTGGTGTAGTCATCCGGATCCGGACAGGGCATGAAGTTGATCGGCAGGCCATCGTCGCCCCCGGTGGTCGCACCGAGGAGCAGGTAGAACTTGTCGTTGAACTTCTGCCCCTGCATCGTGAACTCCTGTGACAAAAAGTAGCTGTCCAGGCAGAAGCCCGTGACCCCCGCAGCAGGAGCCTGCATCGCAAAGGCCACGCGGGCCACGTCCCGACCACTGGATGTGGACCAGGGGTCGTCCCACGAAGACGCCCCCCCCCCGGGGAGATCGTCGTTGTGGTCCTGGCTTCCCACCAGGATGCCCGTGCCGACCACCAGGTAGGACGGCGGCCCCTGCGCGGCCAGATCGTTCTGGACCGACCCGTAGTGCTCCATCACCGTGACAGCGTTGTTCAGGTTGTCGTTGGTGGGGGAGTAGATCTCCACGTCGAGCACCGCGCCTGGCAGGCATAGCTCCAGGCCGCAGCGCAAGGCAGCGGGGGTGGTCCCGATGCACTCGCCGGTGCAGATCGCCTCGTGGCACTGTCCATCCCACGCGCAGACAAAGCCCTCGTCGCATTCGCCGCAGGTGCCGCCGCAGCCATCGTCGCCGCACTCGGCACCTAGGCAATTTGGCTCGCACTCGACGCACTCGCCGTTCACGCAGGCGAGGTCCTGGTCCGCGCAATGCGCCAGGATCGACACCTCCGAGCCGATGACGTCGCAGGCCATCGCTGTGGTACCCTCGCACCAGATGCTCTCAGGAGTACAGACCCATTCCAGGCAGGCACCCGCTTCGTCGTCGCAGTAGCTCCCCTGGGCGCACTCGGTCACCTCAAAAGTCAGGCCCTCCTCGTCGCAGGTCACCAGGGCCTGCGGGTTGAGACAGACGATCTCCCCCGGCTCGCAGACCACCTCGACGCACTCCCCCACGATGCAGGAGATGTCCGGCCCTTCGCAGAACTCTTCCCACGCGTAGCCGCTGCCCTCGTCGTTGCACAGGAAGGCAAGATCCCCTTCGCAGCCGACCTCACCGGGGACGCAGACCCACTCGACACAGGCTGCGTCCGCGCAGAAGGTGCCCTCGGGACAGCTCTCGATGAGGATCACCGCGCTGCCGTTGTCTACGCACTCCACCACGTCCCCGTCCAGGCAGACCGGGTCTGCGATCGTCTGGTCGCAGAGGTCGGGCAGGCAGGTCGCGTCCATGCAGAAGTGGTCGGCCGCGCAGTCCGCGTCGCCGAGGCAGTCTACGCACTCCCCCAGGTCCTTGTCGCAGACCATGTCATAGTCCTTGCAGTCCTTGTCAGAAGCGCAGAAGAGGATCTCCTCGCAGACGTTTGCGGTGCAGCGGAACCCTTCCTCGCAGTCAGAGTCCTGGACGCACTCCACGCAGATGCCCTCCTCCTTCCAGCAGACCTCATCGTCCGCGCAGTCCTTTGAAGACTCGCAGGCCGCCGGCCCCACGCAGAAATTGCCCACGCACTCGTCCCAGGGTCCGCAATCGTTCGCTGTGACGCACTCGACGCAGAGATAGATATCACCGTCGCAGACCAAGCCATCGAGGCAGTCCTCGTCCTCGACACAGTCCACGCAGTGCCCGCTGACCTCGTTGCACACGAGCCCCGCGGTCGCGCACTCGGCATCGTCGGTGCAGTCGATGCACTCGCCGTCCGCACCGCAGATCCGGGGCAGGCAATCATCGAGGGTCTCGCAGCCGCCCTCGGGGACGCATTGTCCGAGTTGGCACAGCTCCCCAGCGCTGCAGTCGCCGCAGGAGCCGCCGCAGCCGTCGATGCCGCAGTTCTTGCCGTCGCAATCGGGGACGCAGCCGTCGGGCGCGCCGCGGTCCGGCAGGCCCCCGTCATCCAGGCCCCCGTCATCAACGCGGCCACCATCCGAGAGATCCAGGCCGACAACATCCATCCCCGGCTCTCCGCCCCCGCCGCCACAGGCCGGGACGGCCAGAGCGAGGAGCACCGCCAACAACATTTTGATCCCGAAATACTTCATTGTCCCCTCAGTGCTCACTACAGCGAGCAGTCGTCCCGGTCACCGGCCAGCACCTGAATCGCCATCTGGGAACCCTGATCCCAGCCCTCGTAGTGCTTACCCTTGCACATCTTCTGGCATTTCATCATCTCCTCCGGGGTGTCCACCTCGATCTGATCCGCGCAGTCCACCATGCACTGGCAGGCCAGGACCATCTCCTTCTTTTTCCAGTCGCAGCCTACGAAGAAGAGCCCCGTCAGGGCCAGGACTACTGCGACCCAACCAATGCATCGTATCATTCCGTCCTCCTACGTATCAGATCCCACGCGCCGCCTCGAATCCCTCATGGATAGCGTGGAGGATCTGTCTCGGTTTCTTCGCGTCTCCCACCCGGATAGCGGGGATGCCCGCTGCTTCGAGCTCAGCACCCAACCGGTCTTCCGATCGCGCGCCCAGGGCCAGGACCACCGTATCCGCGTCCAGGCTCTCTCGGCCGCGCTCGCCCTCGATCACGACGCGATCCGCGGCCACCTCGACTACCGCGGCGCCGGCGCGGACCGTCACGCCCATGAGGTCCAGTTCCCGCAGGAAGACCCAGCGGTTGGCCGGGCCGATATCGTGGCCGACCTTGGGGAGCTTCTCCACCAGGGTCACCGTCCGGGTGCCCCTGGTGATCAGCCGCCGCAGGGTCTCCACGTCCTCCGCATCGTACTTGAAGAGGAACTTGAGGGTATCGCCGTCGATGCACCCCTTCTCCGCCAGGAAAAGCGCAGTCTCGATCCCCACCGCGCCGCCCCCGACCACGATCACCCGACGGCCCGTCACGACCTGCTCCCTCAGCACGTCCCATGCGTGGAGCACGTTCTCAGCGCCGGGGATTCCCGGGATCAGCTCCGTAGCACCCGTGGCCAGGATCACCTCGTCCGGTGCGAGAGCCCGGACGGTCTCCACCGTGGCCTCTGTGCCCAGCCGAATCTCTACCCCCCGGCGAGCTACCTCGCTGACGTAGAAGTCAAGGAGTCTCCCGAAATCCTTGCGCCCCGGCGGGGCCGCTGCCAAGGGAATCTGTCCGCCGATCTGCTCGGCCTTCTCGATGACCGTGACTCGATGGCCACGGTCCAGCGCGGTAAGCGCTGCCTCAAGGCCCCCGGGTCCCGCACCCACGATCACCACATGCTTCGGCTCATCGGTCCGCGTAACGATACGCGTACCCTCGAAGCCGGCCCTGGGGTTGCATAGGCAGGTCACCTGGCCCAAGGAGAAGAGCTTATCCAGGCAGCCCTGGAGACAGCCAACGCAGGGCCGGATCTCCGACACGCGGCCCTCCCGGGCCTTGTTCGGCCAGGCCGGATCCGCTATCAGCGATCGCCCCACGCTTACCAGGTCACATACCCCGTTCCGCAGGAGGTCCTCGGCCTGGTCGGGCTGGGTAATCCGGTTGGA
Organism: uncultured Myxococcales bacterium; assembly: GCA_964406905.1. Taxonomy (GTDB): domain Bacteria; phylum Myxococcota_A; class UBA9042; order CAIXZC01; family CAIXZC01; genus CAZNWW01. The sequence goes on from CAYOTU010000076.1 coordinate 7,977, forward strand.
TGCGAAGACCGGGACCGAGACAGCGGCCCGGATTCCCGCGGCCAGATAGCTGTAGGCGCCACGGGGGACCAGAGCGGGGAGTTGGGGGACCGGCGTCTCGTGCCACCCGCCGGTAACGTTGAACGCGTCCGCACCCGCTGCCTCGAAGCGCTTCGCTACGTCGATCAGTTCCCGGCTGGTATTGCTGCCGGGCATGAAGTCGCTGCCGGAGAACCGCAGGGTCACAGGGAAGTCATCGCCCACAGCGGCGCGCGTCGCAACCAGGGTCTCGACGCCGAAGCGGCAGCGGTTCTCGAAGGAGCCGCCGTACTCGTCCTCACGCAGGTTGGTGAGGGGGGAGAGGAACTGGCAGATCAGGTAGCCCGCGGAGGAGATGATCTCGACCCCGTCCGCGCCGGCCTCCTGCACCCGGCGCGCTGCCTGGGCGAAGAGATCCTCGATCTCCAGGATCTCGTCCCGCTCCAGGGCTCGTGGCTCCTCACGCGTCAGGCGTGACGTCACAGCGGACGGCGCCACGGACTGCTGGCCCTTGCTGAGGCGCTTATACGAGTACCTGCCGGAGTGATAGAGCTGGATAAATATCTTCGCACCGTGTCCGTGCACCCTCTCCACCAGGCGGACCCAGTGTGGGATCGTCTCGTCGCTGTCGATCCCCGGCAGCAGAAAGCCCGAGCCCCGCAAATCGATGCCCACGCCCCCGACGATGAGGAGACCGGCGCCGCCTTTGGCGCGCTCCTCGTAGAAGTCGATGAGCCGATCGTTTGGGACGCGCTTGATGCCGGTGTAGTTCAGCCCGAATGGCGGCATGGCCACCCGGTTCCGGAGCTCGACGCCCTTGAGAGTGAAGGGGGAGAAAAGAAGAGGGAAGCTCAAAGGGTCCTCCGATGCAGGTCCAGGAAGTCGTCCAGGGGCTCCTGCTCAGCGATGCGTGCGGCCATGCTCTGGACAGCGACCTCGCGAGACTCAGGGGTGTCCCGATCCACGTCCCAGGGAATATCGATGACCGTGACCCCCTGGGTACGCAGGATAGCGGCCATGCGGGAGATCTCCCTGTCCAGATCCTGGAGATACTTGAGGGGGATCGTGGACTCACAGACCCGCCCGGTCTCGTCCTGCATTCGGCGCAGAATGCGCTCGTGCGCTATCTTCGGCGCGACGAGGAGACGAACCATGAGGCTGGGCAACAACACCGACGCGGTCATCGCTTGGTAGATGCTGGAGTAGGTCTGGAACTCCCGCTTCGTGAGTGCGCCGTTGGCGAGCTGAAGCCGGGCAAAGCAGGTGTCGCCAAAGTAGGAGCGGTCAAGCACCGCGTGGCCCTTGCCCGAAAGCACATGCCACTGGGCATGAAGCTGCATCGCGTACCGGGCCTGGAGGAGGTGGACCTGCATGACAAAGGCCCAGCGCTCCTGGTCCTCGTAAAAGTCCCCCAGGTAAGGATTCGCACCGTCCTTCTCATCGGGCTCCAGCATCATCAACGTATCAGGGCCAAGCGCCTTGGCCAGTTCCCGGCACACAGACGACTTCCCTGCACCGATAATTCCCTCGACGATCACGACCTTGTTCCGCTTCTGCATCCGACCTCCAACGCACCCTTGATGTAGCGTCCCTCAACTATTAACACCACTACAGGTTGAGGGTCAAGACGATCCTGAGAGATCCCCGATCCCAGCCGGGAGCCTGCAACCGTGGCTCTTCCCGATCCCAGCCGGGAGCCTGCGACCGTGGCTCTTGCCGATCCCGAATTTCAGGGGAGATCGCTCTTGACTTGCATGCTGCATGATGGCATTAATTAATCGATGGATTGATGGATTGATGGATTGACCTGGAGATCGCGATGAACGAGACGATCATCACAGCGACGGAGGCGCGGATCCACTTCGGTGAATTGCTGCGGCGCATTCAAGAGGAAGAGACGATCATCGTCGAGCGAAGCGGTCGCCCCGCGGCAGTGCTGATGTCTATTCAGGCCTTTGAGGAGCTACGTCGGCGTACTTCCTCTGTCCGCGCGGACTCGATGCACCGGGCCATGGCCCTAGCGCGTCGAGTTCGGGAGAGGCGGCAGGGAGAGCCTCTGTCTGCGCCTGAGGACATCCTTCGGGAGCTACGGGAGGAACGGCATGCAGGCTAAGCCGATCTGTCCTGACGCCAGCTTTGTCATGCGGCTCCTTCTCGCTACCGACGAAGACCATCCAGCAGTGCAGCGGTGGCGCGAATGGGAGAAGCAGGGCCTTGTCCCCACCGCGCCGGCGCTCCTGGGTTACGAGGTGACCAACGCGCTGCACCGCTACGAGCGCATGGGCGAGCTGCTCCCCGACGAGGTGGACGACGCGCTGGCACTCTCCCACGACCTAGCGATTCGTCTGGTCGAGGATCCGAATCTCCACCAACGAGCCCTGCGCATCGCCCGGGAGCTTGCTCTTCCCGCAGCCTACGATGCTCACTACATCGCGCTGGCTGAGCGTCTGGGCTGCGAGTTCTGGACCTTTGATGCCCGCCTGGTCCGCGCAGCCTCAGCAAAGCTCCCCTGGGTCCGTTTCTGCGGATGATGGCGTTCCCGATCTCAGCCGGGAGCCTGCGACCGTGGCTTCTGCCGATCCCAGTGCGAACGGCCTTCAGGCCGTGGTTTAGACAGCTTCAAGCTGTCTCCCTGCGCCAGCATGATGCGCCGAGACCACATAGGGCTGAATCCTGTTCGCACTGAGTACATCACTCCTGTTCCTCGCACCAACCGGGGCTACAGCCCAACGTCCAGCCTTCATCGAGCAGGAAACTGCCTGGTTGGCCGTGGTATTCTTGAGGGAAAATGATGTCCTTCTCTGGAGAGAGGTAGCAGGTATGCATTGCTGCCCCAATTCTCCCAGTTATCAAGTAACAGCCAATATTTACCGGCTCAGGATAGGCACAATGCTCCTCGTTGTTGTACTTCCATCCGATGACATCGACACAGTCCGAACTGGACTCGTCGTCATCCGCCGCGAGATCACATCCGTTGCAGGAGATGCCTAAAAGAGCGACAAGCAGAACCCTGATGAACGCCATTTTACTGGTCCTCCTCAATGTTTGTCCTCGTCATTTGAATACGCGTATGCTGCATAGAAAAACTTTTCACCATCGCCATCGACATGAAGACCTGTCACGCGAAGAGCCAAGCATCTGCCGTGGATCTGGCTATCGAGCTTCACCTGGATCTTTTTTCTCATAGTCTGAAAGCTCGATGCTGTACTAATACGCTTCGTATATGACCCCCCATAGGCGCATGTGTCGATCAGTTCGACCTTCAGATCGCCGATATCTTCGTACATTTCGTCGAACCACGCCACAGCGATCTTGACGCCCTCCACCGAAGCGGGCTGCGGTACTCCCCAGGCCAAGGGGATCACCACAACTTCTCCTTGGTCGATGATGTCCCAACCCGTCTCCCACCACCACGCGCCATCCCCTAGATACGCGCTTGCGGGTCGGCGAATGTATGCCCTTCCGTACCCTACTTCTCTTGAGACTGTTGTGTAGAAATCTTCGTGAGGATCAACTAAACTACCAGAATAATAATCTGCCATAACAAAGAGGTTGGTTGCGACACAGGATGGATGGGCCGCGCAGGAAGAGAAGTAGTAGGAATCCTCCATCCACTCTCGGGTCTGACCAGCGAGCGCGGCGACGATTGGCGCCGAGATGCTCGTTCCCGCGATGCAGTT